>JAADHR010000050.1 GCA_013151735.1 Calditrichota bacterium
GTTGAGAATGCGCCTTTTGGCATTGAGTCTGCTAAAAAAGCCGGCCTGTTTTGTGTCGCAGTGGAATCCACTTTGAATGCCGAGTATCTTCGTGAAGCCGATCTGATTTTCCCGGGATTACCGGATGTCCTGAAGAATCTGGACAAAATTCTGCAACTTGCGGAAGCAAGGGATGAAATCCTGGTTAAAAATAATGCATATAAAATTTGAGGGCTTTGAACACATGATTTTAAAATTTCTGCGAGTTGTTTTGATCTTTTCCGTCTCACTTGTTTTTTTCGCCGGCTGTCACGAAACAAGCACCCAGCCGACATCGGTCGAACCGGTCGTTCAATCCATTCAGGCCCCGGAAAAGGTGTACACGGAATCGAATGAGATGATTACCATTCGTGTGAATGCCTGGGACCCTCAGGGCGTGTCCGATTTGAAAACCGTCACCTTTACGCTTCTGGATTCTTCGGGTGCCTTTGCTTCCGGTCATTTTAACGATGACGGGACTGACGGGGACATCATCCCCGGAGACGGGCAATTTACCGGTGTATTTTCCGGGAAGGATTTTGCCGGGCACGGAACACGGGTCTTTCTGCAGGTGGCGGCTGAGGACCAAGAAGGGCACGTGAGTTCTCCTGCCAGGGATACGATTCTTGTTCATTCGGGGAAAATGAATGCCCTGCCGAAAATTATCTCAATTACCCTCCCCGACAGTGTGAATCTGGCCGTGGATTCGGTCCTGACACTTTCGGCCGCACTAACCGACCCCGATGGGGAGGCTGATTTGCTGGGTTTGGGTGTTCAGGTATTTCCGGCTCAGGGAGTCAGTCCCGTGTGGCAAGACACACTTTTTTACACGGGTGCGTCCGGCACCGGGCAGATTGAGGGGCAGCTGCCCATTTTAATCTTCAAAAACAAGCAGGGAGAGTACATTTTTCGTCTGACGGCGCTGGACAAATCCGGCGGGTCAAGCGAGGCTGTCATCCGAATGGTACACGTTTTCAAGATCGTTCACAACGATCCCCCGGTGCTGTCGGAACTTTCCGCACCCGACACGGTTTCCCGGTCGTCGGGACAACATTTTGTCCTGTCCGTAAGGGTGACGGATCCACAGGGACTGGCCGATGTGAGCCAGGTGTATTTTAACACCTACAAACCCGATGGAACGCCCTCCAGCGGAAATCCCTTTTTCATGCGGGATGATGGTCAGGGCGGCGATGCCACCGCCCACGATGGCATCTATTCCCTTGGAATTTCAATTTCCACTCAAAATGCAACCGGAAATTACCGATTTGTATTTTATGCGGTCGATTATTCCGGGGCAGTCAGTCAACCGATTGTTCATATAATTACGGTGGTTCCATGAAAAAAATTGTTTTCCTCCTGGTGATGTTTGTTTTTTCGATGCCGGTGTCTTCTCAGGTTTTACAGAAGGGCTCCTGGGATTTGGGAAAGGCGTCTCAAAGTTCCCGGATTTCCGGAAACAGTATTACGGATATTCTTGTGAATCAAAATGCGGTGTGGCTGGGTACCGGTGCGGGTCTTTCCAAGACAACAGACGACGGCGAAACCTGGCAAAATTTTGGGCACGCCGATGGATTGGGGCGCGGCGGCGTTTCGGCCTTTACTCTGGCCGGGGATACCATCTGGGTGGCCACGGCATTTGATTCCCTGACAAAAGATGCCGGACG
This sequence comes from Calditrichota bacterium, assembly GCA_013151735.1. NCBI lineage: Bacteria > Pseudomonadati > Calditrichota > Calditrichota bacterium. Next base: position 1,683 of record JAADHR010000050.1, read on the forward strand.
GCTTCCGGCAGGCGGGGGATTGAGCTGGTCCGCTGATGGGGGACTAACCTGGACGCACATCCCCCAGCCGGGGACAACGCCGGTTCAAAACGTCACGTTTGACATTGCGATTTTGCATTCCACAATCTGGATTGCCAGCTACGGTGGAGGCCTGAAGAAATCCGAAGATTGGGGACAAACCTGGGTCGACAACCCCCCGGATTCCTTCTTTTTTGATCCTCTGGCGCATCTGAACCATCGGGCCTTTTCGGTGATTACGGTGGGCAATTCCCTCTGGGTGGGAACCGCCGCCGGAATTAATCGGAGTCTGGATGGAGGGAAAACCTGGGTCAATTTTAACCACACCAATGAGGAGCACCCCATTTCCGGAAATTTTGTGGTGGCACTGGCCCACCAGAGGCTTGGGAATCGGGACGTCATCTGGGCGGCCACCATTCCGGCCGTCGATTCCACGGAATTCCGGGCGGTGTCCTGGAGCGACGATTTTGGCTACACCTGGCACACCACCCTGAAGGGAAATTTTGCCCACAATTTTGCCTTTGACGATTCCGTCGTTTACGTGGCCACCGACAGCGGCCTGTTCAAATCGGCCGATGGGGGACAAACCTGGGCCCATTTTCCGCCGGTTGTAGATTCTCAAACGGGTGTCGCGTTACTGACAACCGAATTCTATTCGGCCGGCATCTCCGACGGGCACGTTCTCTGGGGCGGAAGCAACGATGGGTTGGTTCGCACGGCGGACAACGGTCGTACCTGGAAAATTTTTCGAACCTTTGAACCGTTGGGGCAAAAGGGTGCCGGGGAAACATACGCCTACCCGAATCCGTTTTCACCCCTGCGCCAGAATGTGATCAACGGAAACGGCCACGTGCGGTTTCATTATTATCTGCCAAAACCCGCAACGGTTTCGGTAAGAATTTACGATTTTTCAATGGATCTCGTGAAAACGGTGGTTTCCGGGAAAATGCGCCCGGCAGCAGGGGAGTACGACGAAGTCTGGGACGGAACCAACGATGCCGGAAATCCGGTGGCCAACGGGGTGTATTTTTATAAGATTGAGCGCTCGGGACTCGATCCGGTGTGGGGAAAGGTAATGGTTCTCAATTGAAAAAAGGAGTGTACTGTTGAAAAAATACGCTGTAATGCTGTCGGGTTTCCTTTTTCTTTTTGCTACGTCGGTTTTTGCGTACGATGCCGGTGGATATGCGGGTTCCTTCCTGCGAATGGGGCTGGGTGCCCGGGCCATCGGGATGGGAAATGCGTTTACGGCAGTCCCTCAGAGCGCCTTCGCCGGATTCTACAATCCCGGCGGACTGCCGTTTCTGGAGAATCCTCAGGTGGCCTTTTCCGGAGGCATTCTTTCGCTGGACCGGACACACAATTACGTGGGATTTGCCACGCATCTGCATCCGCCAACGGACCGGAAATCGGCGGATTCCCGCACATCCTTTGATGCGGGTTTCTCCCTCGGGTGGGTGAATAGCGGCGTTTCCAACATTGACGGCCGGGATTCCAACGGAAAACCGCAGGGAAGCTTTTCAAGCTCCGAAAATGCCTTTCTATTTTCATTTGCCATTCGGCCGCTGAATCGTGTGGGCATCGGATTTAGTGCGAAGGTTTTGTACACGCGTTTGCCGAAGGTGAAAGAGGACAATTCGGCCCTGTCCACGCGCGGGATGGGACTCGATTTTGGTGTTATGGTGCACCCTGTAGATCGCCTCTTTTTGGGAGCGGTTCTCCAGGATGTCCGATCAAAATATTCGTGGAACACCGAACACGTCTGGGAACGGGGGACCACAACGGTTGATAATTTTCCAAAAATTCTCCGACTGGGTGGCTCTTACGTATTTGGGAAGAATTTTTTGATTTCAATGGAATCGCATTATAATTTTGAACAGGGCTGGCGGTTTTATTCGGGTGCAGAGTACAGCTACCAAAATCGATTGGTCGGACGGGTGGGCTTTAAGGCCGATCACTTGACCTTTGGTCTGGGAATCAATCTGAAAATCTGGCGGCTGAATTCTCAAGTAGCCTACGCCTACGATGCCAACCCCGTTCTGCCCTGGGGGGATCAGTTTGTATCGTGGATGATCGAATTGTAAATGCCGGGCCGGTACCGGAAACGGCCTGTTGAATCATTGCGGACTCGGGGTTTGGCGGGGCTGCCGTGTAAAAATTCAAATCTGTCGAATAGAGGAGGAGACGTATCTTGAAAGTGAAACTCGGTGCATTTTTGCTGGTGTTTGCCTTGCTGGTTTCCACAGGGCGTGCCCAAACGGGAATTTCGGGTCTGGCCCTGGAAGTGGGCGGCCAGGCAGCCGGAATGGGTGAAGCCTATTCTGCGGTAACCTCGACGCCGGTGGCCCTGTACTGGAATCCTGCCGGTTTAAATCAGGTTTCGGATGTGCAGATTGACATGGCCCACAATCAGTGGATTCTGAATATTCGGAGCGATTTTGTGGCTATTGCCTGGCCGATCCGAAATTTTCACGTGGGTGCCTTTGTCAGCCTGACCAATGTCGGAGGGATCGAATACCGGGAGGGACCGTCGCGAACCCCTCTGGCAACCGTCGGTGAAAGCTCCTTTATAACCGGTGTGGGTGCGTCCAAATCGGTGCGCTCCTGGCTTGATGTAGGTGTGGCTGTCAAATATCTGTACTACAAGATTTTTATCAATCAGAGCTGGGGAATCGCCCTGGATGCAGGGACGCAAATGCGAACCCCCGTGCAGGGATTGGTGCTTGCCGCAGTCATTCAAAACCTGGGAAAAATGACGCCAATCTACGATGAGACAATGAAACTTCCGGAGCAAATGCGCTTGGGCGTGGCTTACCGCATTCCCGGAAAAATTCTGGAAGGGAACTGGCTTTTTGCATCTGATTATTTTATTGGATTTTCGAGCAAAAATCACTTAAATTTTGGTGTTGAATACAGGCTGTTTCATCAATTGTCGCTGCGAGCGGGGTACCAGACGAATTACGAAATCAAGAGCTGGCATGCCGGGGCGGGTTTCAGAGGGCACAACTGGCAGATCGATTACGGTTTTGTACCTCTTAATTTGGGCCTTGACCCGGGGCACCGCGTATCGTTAACATTTTACTTGTAAGCATAGCCGTTTCGATGGCGTTTGGCGGGCAACGGTTTTTGGGGTGGAACAGAACGGAATTTTGAGGTCTTGTGTTGTACCATCTGGAAAAAAGCGGGTACTGGAAGAACAGAGAAAATACTAAGTGTTGAAATGAAATCCGCCTTTGGCGAATGACGTGAGGTAAGGAGTAAGAGTGAAGACGGTTACGCTTGTTTTTGGGGTTCATGATCATCAACCGGTTGGAAATTTTGATTTTGTTTTTGAAGATGCGTATCAGCGGGCTTATTTACCCTTTTTGGATGTTCTGGAGGCCCATCCAAGAATTCGACTGGCCATGCATTATTCGGGTATTCTTTTTGAGTGGATTTTGGAGCATCACCCGGATTACGTGAATCGTCTCCGGAAAATGGTCCGGTCGGGGCAGGTAGAAATGATGACCGGAGCGTATTACGAGCCGATTTTAATTTCCATTCCGGATGCGGACAAAAAAGGGCAAATTCTAAAACTGACGAAAACACTCAAGAAACAAACCGGCTATTCCGCAAAGGGGCTGTGGTTGGCAGAGCGGATCTGGGAACCCCATCTGCCCAAGGTTTTAAAAGAGGCAGGGGTTACCTACACCATTGTCGATGACAGCCATTTTAAATATGCGGGTCTTCGGGAGGAAGAACTGACCGGCTACTATGTGACGGAGGAACAGGGAACGACGCTCAACATTTTTCCGATTAGTGAAAAATTGCGTTACGCTATTCCATTTAAAGAGGTTGACGTCACGATGGATTTTCTGCGCAGCCTTGCCACGGAAGATGGGTCGAAAATGGCCATTTTTGCGGATGACGGAGAAAAATTTGGCGTGTGGCCGGGAACCTACGACCATGTCTACGAGAAGGGTTGGCTGGATGCCTTCTTTACGGAACTGGAAAAGAATCTGGATTGGATCCGGATGATTCATTTTAGCGAGGCCGTTGACCAGATCAAACCCCTGGGACGGGTATATTTGCCCACGGCGTCGTACCGCGAAATGATGGAATGGGCCCTTCCGGCTCAGGCCACGCGCGATCTGGAGGATTTTGAAGATGTTTTGAAACTTCAAAATCTTTTCGAACCGTACGGAATTTTTGTTCGCGGCGGATTCTGGCGGAATTTTCTGGCGAAATATCCGGAATCCAATAATATGCACAAAAAAATGCTCTACGTGAGTGAAAAGGTGTGGCGGGCAAAAGACGCACTCTCAAAATCGGATTCCAAAAAGGCGCTGGATCAGCTCTGGGCAGGCCAGTGTAACTGCCCCTACTGGCATGGCGTATTTGGCGGCTTGTACCTGGCCCATCTGCGTTTTGCCATTTATCGGAATTTGATTCGGGCAGAGGTCCTTGCCGATCGGGTGTTATCGTCCGCGGAAACGATTCGGGTGCTCAAAAGGGATTTCGACGGTAACGGCTACGATGAGCTTTTGGTCGAAACGCCGCTCGCCAACCTTTATTTTGATCCTCAGATTGGCGGGCAATTGTTTGAATACGACCTTCGTCAAAAGGCCATCAATTTACTGGATACCATGAGCCGCCACGAAGAAGCGTACCATCGCAAACTCACCGAAGCCGCTCAAAATTCACCCTCCGACTCCGGGGATGAGGTCGCTTCCATTCACGATTTGGTGGTCACCAAAGAAGAAGGACTTGAAAAGCTGCTGAATTACGATTGGTACAAGCACCACAGCTTGATCGATCATTTTTTTAATCCGAATACAACCGTTGAACAGCTTATGGCGGTTAAATATGGTGAGGACGGGGATTTTGTCAATCAACCCTACACGGTTCGAACCCAACACAAAGACGGGAAACTGCTGGTCGTCCTTACTCGGGATGGCGGTGTTTGGGTTGAAGGCGTCCTGACGCCTGTTCGGGTTCAGAAAAAGATTTGGGTCGCGGCTGATCAATCCGTCCTGGATGTGACCTATTCCATTGAAAACAAATCCGATCGCACAGTGCCCCTGTTTTTTGGGGTGGAATGGAATTTTGCGTTGATGGCCGGGAAAAGTCCCGATCGCTATTACGAGATTCCGGGAGTCACCCTGGAAGAGAATTTTCTGGCCAGTGTGGGGGAAACCCCCGAGGTTTCCGAACTTTGGCTAAAAGATGAGTGGCTCAAACTTGGTATTCAGTTTTTATTTGATCAACCGGCTACACTGTGGCGCTTTCCCATCGAAACCGTTTCACTTTCCGAGGCGGGATTCGAAAAGGTCTATCAAAGCTCTGCCGTGGTGCCCACATGGAGATTTGAGCTGAAGCCGGGACAAAAAAAATCCCTGCATTTTGTGAATAAAATAGTCTCCCTTTAATCGATTGAACGGATGAAAAAAACGGCATCAAAAAAGCGTTTTTTCCTTGTTCTGCTTGTAACGGGTCTCTTCCTGTATCAGTTTGGCGGACAAATTCTTTTGTCCACCACCACCACATTTGACCAGATCCGGCGCTTCATCATGGCCTTTAATGCCATCCGGGAATTCTACGTGGACGATGTGAGTCCGCAGGTTCTGGTGAATTCCGGGATCCGCGGGATGTTGGAAGAACTGGATCCCCACTCCGTATTTATTCCTCCCGAGCAGTTGAAGGAGCTTAACGAGGAATACTCGGGCGAATACACCGGCGTGGGTATCGAATATGTGGTTCAAAATCGCTTGCCTGTTGTGATTTCACCCATTCCGGACACGCCTGCTGATAGATTAGGCATTCGGCCGGGTGATACCATCGCAGAAATTGATGGTGAATCGACTTACGGTTTGACCGATGAAGAGCTTCGCCGAAAGCTCCGCGGGCCGCCCGGAACCACCGTCCGCCTGACCATTCGGCGGGAAACGCTGTCAACGCCGATTACATTTACGCTGACGCGGGCTGAAATTCCGGTATTGAGCGTTCGAACCCATTTTATGCTGGAACAGGGGGTTGGGTACATTTACCTGTCGCGCTTTTCAAAAACAACCAATGAAGAATTCCAAAAGGCATTGGTCGATCTGGAACTGGCGGGAATGAAGAAGCTGATTCTGGACATGCGTTACAATCCGGGCGGCTATCTGGAACAGGCGGTAAAGGTGGCCGATAAATTTCTGCCCGGCGGAAAACGAATTGTTTACACGCGCGGGCGCATTCAATCGGCCAATGAGGATTATTATTCTACTGATCGGGACACGCACCCCAATTTCCCGCTGGTTATTTTAATCAATCACGGGACCGCTTCTGCAGCAGAAATTGTGGCCGGTGCGTTGCAGGATTGGGATCGGGGGGTGATTGTGGGGGAGACGAGTTTTGGAAAGGGGCTCGTTCAGAATCAAATTCCATTAAAAGATGGTTCGGCCATTCGAGTCACCATTGCCCGGTACTACACCCCCAGCGGGCGCCTCATTCAACGACCCTACTCAAAAGACCTGTACAGCTATTACAATCAAACAGCTGACGATACCAGACAAAATCCTTATGCGCTAAAGAAGGTGTACACCACATTTTCGGGTCGAAAAGTTTACGGAGGGGGCGGAATCCGTCCGGATATCCTCATAAAAACACCCAAAATTACCAGCACAACCTCACTTCTTTTATCAAAACAGGCATTTTTTGAATTTGCCGTCACCGAAAGCCACTACCTGAAAAGTCATTATCGTTCATTTGAAACGTATAATGCCTTGTTTGATGTGGATGCCTATGAGCTCCAGAAGTTTTTAACCTTTTTGGAAGATAAAAATATTTACATAAATAAACGGGAGTTTTTAAAGGATCGGAAATTTATTCAACGCGAAATCAAGGCGGAGATCGCCCGCAACTTGTGGGGAACGCAAGCCTATTATCGCATTTCAGTCAAAAATGATCCTCAGGTGAAAGAAGCCTTGCGTGCATTTCCTCTGGCCGAGAAATTGGCATCGCTGGAAACGGGTCTCAAAAAATAAGCCTTCGGCGGCAAATTCAAAAATTTTTGGAACAAAATAATTTGTAAATAGTCTTATTTGTAAAAATATATAAAAAAGGTGTTGACTTTTTACAAAAAATTAATTATTATTTTTCACGTATTATCTAAATGTAAATATGGAGACTTGTACCAACTTAAGGAGTGTAACACATCATGGTAGAATATTTTGTCAGAGGCGGCGCCTTTATGTGGCCAATTTTATTTTTCTTCGTTTTTGGATTGGCGGTTGTAATTGAGCGATTCTGGACACTGTCCCGTGCATCCATCAATACACGAAAATTCATGGAAAAGATTCGAGGAGCCCTGGATGAAGGCGGCATTCCAAAAGCGATGGAAGTGTGTGAAAACACGCGAGGTCCCATTGCATCCATTTTCCATGCAGGCTTGTTACGGTCAAATCGCGGTATCGATCAGGTCGAAAAGGCCATTATGAACGCCGGCGCTATTGAAATGTCCTTTTTGGAAAAAGGGTTAATCTGGCTGGCCACGGTTATTAGCATTGCCCCAATGCTTGGTTTTACCGGAACGGTACAAGGAATGGTGCAGGCATTTGACGCCATTGCTGCAGCCAATGACATTTCTCCGGCAATTGTGGCAAATGGTATTTCCGTCGCCTTGTTGACTACATTATTTGGTCTAATCGTCGCTATTACGATTCAGTTTTTCCATAACTATTTTGTGGATAGAATTGACCACATCATTGTTGATATGGAAGAAAGCTCAACAGAGTTTATCGACGCCCTTTTGGAACGTGAAGATAAACTTGGTTTGAAATAATTCTAAGCGAGAGGGATTTAAATCATGCTTTTAGAAAAGGAAAGAGAACGAACAGCTGAAGTCCCAACATCCTCTCTTGCCGATATTGCATTTTTATTGTTAGCATTTTTTCTGGTTACAACTACAATTGATGTGGATAAAGGAATTGGATTGACCTTGCCTCCCATCGGTCAGGAAATAAAGGTTCGTGAAAAAAATATCACGAATGTGCTGATTAATGAACAGGGCGAGGTTCTGATTGATAATCAATTGGTACAGATTCCAGCCATTAAGGATATTATCAAACAGAAAATTATGCAAAATCCCAAATTGATCGTATCCATCAAGACTCAACGGGGTACAAAATATGGTACCTACATAAAGGTGCTGGATAAGATCAAGGCAGGAGGAGCGACCAGAATTTCAATAGCCGAACCGGAAACGTAACGTTTTTCACTCGGCTCGGGATTTTCAGTTTCCCGCCTACAGGGAACAATATGACAAAAAAAGATGTTTACTTTAGCAGGAGAATAAATAAATGTCAGATAATTCTGATAAGCACAATGAAAAACCTACAGGAGAAACAGGTGGTCCGTCAGAAGCCTCTTCGAAAGGAGCGGTGTACAATCCTCCTGAAAAAATAAAGTTTAAGAAAAAACAGAAGGCTTCTTCTCAGATTCCAACGGCTTCGATGCCGGATATTGTCTTTATGTTGTTGCTGTTTTTTATGGTTTCGACTGTAATGAAACAATATACCGGGCTGCCTGTAAATCTTCCGACGGCTCATAAGATTGAGAAATTGCCCGGCAAACGAAATGTGCTTCATATCTGGATTGATAAAAAGGGCCGTATTTCGATTGATGATAAACTGGTTGAATTAGGAGCCGTAAAAAATATTGTTTATAATAAACTTGTTGAAAATCCGCGTATTATTGTCTCCATGAAAATCGATAAGGATTCGGATATGGGGATTGTGATGGATGTGCAACAAGAATTGCGAAAAGCAAATGCTTTGCGCATCAATTATTCAACAAAATATGGAGAATCATGAGGTGATTAATCATGGAAATTAGCGAACGCCTTAAATTCAAGCTCGACTATAAAAAGAGGCTTGAGCTTGGTTTGGTCATTTCGCTTTTACTACTTATTGTTGCTTTTCAAGGATTTAAGCGATTTCAGTCGAAGCGAGAATTACCAAAGGCGGAAAAGGTCATCATTAAGGCAGAGGAAATTCCGCCTACTGAGCAAATTAATCGTCCGCCTCCACCGGAACGTCCGGCTGTGCCTGTTCCGACAGAAGATGAGGATGTTCCCGAAGACGTGACGATTGAGAGTACCAATATCGATTTTAATGAGGAACCGCCTCCACCGCCTCCACCGCCGGAAGAGGAATCGGAAACGCCTATTTTTGTGGCTTACGATAGTCCCCCGGAACCCATTGGCGGATTCGGCGCCATTCAGAAAAACCTGAAATATCCTGAAATTGCGCGCAAGGCGGGTGTAGAAGGAACGGTGATTATTCAGGTTCTGATTGATGAAAAAGGCCGGGTCATCAAAACAAAAGTTTTGAAATCACTCGGGAACAACGGGTGTGACGAAGCAGCGATTTCAGCCATTCGCAAAACCCGATGGAAACCGGCTATGCAGCGAGATAAACCGGTAAAGGTCTGGGTGAGTATTCCGGTGATCTTCAAATTGAAAAATTCTGGATAATCAATCGGTTCGAAAGACACAATTAAGGGCAGTATCCCGGAAGGAATACTGCCCTTTTTGTTTTGGAGGTATGAGCGCCCTGCAAAATCGTATCAGCTTAACTGATTAAAATAAGAATAGCATTTGCGGTCAAGAATTTATATATTTTAGTGTTTTTAAAACTATCAAAACATACCTTGAATTCCGGGAAAAAATATTTGGATCACAATGCCAGACTATTTTTATTTGTGGATGGGCCGCGTTGCCTGGTTGACGTAGTCTGTTTCGGGGCTGGCCGCATGCTCTTTGAGGATAAACCCATATTCCCCCAACTAAAAAATGACAGTTAATCGGAAAAAATATTCTTTGGCAGGGGCTTTTATTGCGGGCCTTATGCTTTTAGTTGGCTGCGCGGGGCTAACTCCCCAGCCGGTCAATCGGAATGCCGTTCCCCGGCTGCACGTTTTGTTGATTCGGGATGCACCGGAGGTTCAGATCTCCTTTAAGGGGACCATTCAGATTCGCCAATCAGAAAATCTTCTGTTTAAGCTGCACGCCAAACATAGCCCGCTAACGATCAGGCCGTCGGAAGAAGCGGGTCTTGTTTTAGAAAACGGGCAAACTCGTTTTGAAACACGGTCCGATTCCATTCAATTGTGGTCAGAAGGGAAGCATCTGTTTGCCCTTCGGAGCAAACATTACCGCGGAGGCCTGTGTATTTCCATTACGAAAACCGGCAACCTGCGTGTTACCAATGAACTTGATCTGGAATCGTATTTGAAAGGGGTTGTCCCTGCCGAGATTGGAGAGGGAAACCGGCAAATATTAGAGGCCCTTAAAGCGCAAGCCGTTGCTGCCCGAACGTACGCCTTTGAAAAAATGCAAAACACAAAAAATGGAAATCCACCCGTTTTACAGGCCACCGTTTCGGACCAGGTTTACGGGGGTGCCGATGCGGAATCCCGGTGGACCACTCGCGCGGTAGAAGCCACCACGGGAGAGATTGCCGTTTTTCACGGGAAACCCATTCACGCCTTTTATTCTTCCACCTGCGGCGGCCGGACGGAACCCGGCCGGGATGTGTGGCCGCAGCTTTATGCGCCCTATCTGAAGGGCGTTGCTGATGATTTTGGAGAAGGGGCCTTTTGCCGGGATTCCCCGCATTATCGGTGGTTGGAGTTCTGGTCCTCCGGCGAGTTGGATTCCCTGCTTGTAAAGAATCTTTCCGATCGAAAAATGTACCGGCCACGCTGGGGACATCTGAAAGACCTAAAGGTGCTCAGCCGGTTTCCTTCCGGAAGAGTAAAGGATTTACTGATTGTTTTTCAATATGGAAAACAGATCATTCACGGAAATCGAATTCGCTGGATTCTTACCCCGGTCGATCGGCCCGTTCTAAGAAGCACCCTGTTTCGTCTGATCTTGTACCGGGATAGAATGGGACTTCAGGGTATCCTGGCCGTTGGCGCTGGAAACGGCCACGGTGTGGGACTGTGCCAGTGGGGCGCCATGGGGATGGCAAAGGCGGGTTTCCGGTACGACCAGATTTTAAAGCAGTATTACCGGGGCGTAGAACTGCGAAAGCTCTATTAATCTCTTATTTCTTTAAAAAAGGGAGTGGCATCCAAAAAGGGGATAAAGGGTCTTGTATTAAAAGCAGTGATCGTTGGGTTTGGAAAAACACCGAAGGTGTTTGCATGAGCGATAAAATATTTTTTACGTTGACGCCAATTGCCGTTGGCGAATTGGAGAGTCACAATGCGTCAAAAAAATAAGTGGGTTTCATCGCTTGCATTAATTATTCTTGCAGGTATTCTCGCTGGGGGGTGCGCGGGTTTGCAGCCTCCGGTGCGGTATGTATCAGACGAGCAATTCGAAAAGGGACTGACCACCTCTGAGCAGGAATTCAGGAAACCCATTGACATTCTTCAGGGAGAGTGGTCTCCGGCCGATTCGTCGGACAGTCAGGCTGAATCGAAAACACGGCGGACTCATGTGCAGGGGAACTATTTTATTCAGATTATTTCCCTTTCAACGCCGCGTCAGGCGAAAAGATTTGTCCGGACAATGAAAAAGCTATACCCTCAGGCCGCGTTTTTTATCCGGCAGCGCGGAAAATATTGGGCGGTTTGGGTGGGCCGTTTTCGAAATCGAAAGGATGCACAAAAGGCCCTGGCCTCCACGTGGGTAAAAAAATTTCCCGATGCCTGGGTTGTTCACGAAAAATAATATGCTACCGGTGCGTATTTGAGTTAACGCCATAATAAATACAGGATTAATTCAGAATTTTTTATGAACCATCTTCCACGAAAAATTGTAGGTTTGATTATTATTATTTTGGGTTTTCTTGTCCTGGGATGTGTAAACCCCTTTGCGCCGAGAATTCAGGCATTGGGTGATTCTCAACTCATTGTCACTCAACAAAAAACGCCGGAAGAAGTCCTGCAAAATTTTCGTTACGCGTATGTTTTTAAGGATTCGCTTCTTTACAGCGATCTGTTGGATAGTAATTTTATCTTTGTCTATTTTGATCCGAGTCTTGGGACGTCCGGGCAGTTTGTATCCTGGGGACGTGACCTGGATCTGAAAACGACTGGAAGGCTTTTTCGCCAGTTTGATGTCATTGATCTGGTTTGGAACTCTACCGTTTACACGAACGTTCAAGAATCTACGGCCGAGTTATCAAAGAGTTTTGACCTCACACTCATGACCGGCGATGAAGACTTTCGAATCACCGGGAACGCCGTTTTTAGTTTCCGCAAAAACCCGTATGACCATAAGTGGAGGATTGTCCGCTGGAAGGACGAATCCAATCTTTAAGTAAAAATCAGGAAGGTATTATGAAACGCATATCAGCGGTTTTTTTGGTTTTATTACTTCCCGCGCTTGCTTTCGGTCAATTTGGGAAAAATAAGGTCCAATACACCGATTTTCACTGGGAATATCTGCAATCCGAGCATTTTGATGTCTATTATTACCCGGGTGCCGAGAAGCTGGCCGAATTTGTGGCGGATGTAGCCGAATCCAGCTACGTATCGCTCCGAAATGATTTTCGGTACGATTTGGTTGACCGTGTGAAAATTATTGTTTACAAAAGCCACAATGATTTTGAACAGACCAATGTTTCTTCAGGACTGCCGGAAGAGTCGGTAGGAGGCTTCACGGAATTCTTCAAGAACCGGGTCGTTATTCCGTTTGAAGGGGATTACGAACAATTTCGCCATGTCATTCACCATGAGCTTACCCATGCCGTTTCCATGCAGATGATCTACGGGGCCGGGGTTCAGTCCATTGTGATGGGAATGATGCGTTTCCAGATTCCCCTGTGGCTGGCGGAAGGTTTGGCTGAATATGAAAGCCTTCGCTGGGATACGGAAAGTGACATGTACATCCGGGATGCAGCCATCAACGGCTATTTGCCGCCCATTCAATCCATGTATGGTTTTATGAATTACAAAGGGGGACAAAATGTACTGTATTACATCGCTCAAAAATACGGCAATGAGAAAATCGGAGAAATCCTCGGAAAGATAAAAATCAACAAGAATATTGACCGCGGCCTGAAGCAGTCCATTGGGATCGGTGTAAAAGACCTTTCGAAGCGGTGGCACAAATATGTCAAAAAGCAGTATTGGCCGGATATTGCAGATCGCCTGGAACCGGATGATTTTGCTAAAAAAATGACGGATCACGTGAAATATCAAAATTTTATCAACAACAGTCCCTCTCTTTCTCCAAAGGGCGATAAGATCGCTTTCCTTTCGAATAAATCCGATTATTTTGATATTTACGTGATGAGTGCCATTGACGGGAAGATGCTGGGTCGGGTGGTCAAAGGGCAGCGAACCATGAATTTGGAAGAGCTGCACTGGCTTAAACCGGGGATTACCTGGTCGCCCGACGGGAAACGAATTGCTTTTTCTGCAAAGGGAGGCCCGAGAGATGTACTCCACATTGCGAGCGTGAGAAAACGAAAAATCGTAAAAACCTACAAGGTCGATCTCGATGGAATTTTTGCACCGTCCTGGTCGCCGGATGGGAAATCCATTGTATTTTCAGGGATAAAAAACGGACAAAGTGATTTGTACCAACTCACCCTGAAAACGGGAAAACTGACGCCTCTTACCAATGACATTTTTTCCGATCTGGAACCCCGCTGGTCGCCCGATGGGAAAGCCCTGGTTTTTACAAGCGACCGCGGTCCCTACACTCGTCCCGATGATTTGCCGAAAGGCTTCAAAATTCAGAATCACAATTATTCCAATCACGATATTTATGTTTTGCATTTACCATCCAGGCGGATTGAGCGCATCACGAAAACAAAGTTTACCGAAAAAAATCCCACCTGGTCGCCCGATGGAAAGAAAATTGTGTATGTGTCGGATGCGAATGGTATTTTTAATTTTTTCGTGTACAATACCGAAACCGATTCGACTTACCCGATTACGAATGTTCTGACGGGTGTTTTCCAGCCATCATGGGTGGGAGATGAGCTGGCGTTTACAACATTCTACAACGGGGGGTATGATATCTATCTGATGAAAAACCCGGGCGCGATTAAGCCGGGGGATATTCACTTAAAGGATACGGAATTCATTAAAAAGGTAAAGGCCGGAAAAATACTTCTGGCATCTACCTATCGGAAACTCAAGGAGCAGCCCAAATCCAAACTGGGAATGCGATCTGCAAATGACTTTCGGCATTTTGTTTTCGGCCGGAATTTACGGGCCAATATTCAACGGCCTGCGGGAAAAAATACCCGGAATGTTTTTCTGGATTCCACACAGTACAAACTGGCCTCCGGCGCGTACAAGCAGCATCCGTACCGGCTTAAATTTACACCCGATCTGGTGTATGGAAACGCCGGTTACAGTCAGTTTTTTGGGGTTCAGGGATCGACGGTGCTTTCGCTCTCGGATATCCTCGGAAACCATCGAATCGATATTTATTCCAATCTCTTTTACGACCTGCGCAATTCGGATTACCAGTTTGCCTACTATTATTTGCCCCACCGGATTGATGTGGGCGTAGGCGCCTTTCATTATGCCTACTTTTTTGTGACCGGTTGGAATACGATTATTCGGGATCGGAATTACGGCGGGAGTTTTTACCTGTCCTATCCTTTTAATCGCTACCAGAGGCTCGATTTCAGCACGACCTTTCTGGGGATTGACCGCCGGGACCTGTATTTTGATGTCAAACTCTACCAGCGGCGGGTTCTGGTATCCGGGTTGAGCTACGTAAAGGATACCGCCCTCTGGGGATGGACGGGCCCCAATAACGGTATGCGGATGAATCTTTCCCTCACATTCAGTCCGGGGGGCTGGGCGCACAGCATGGATTTTAAAACGGTTCGCCTGGACTACCGAAAGTATTTCCGGCTGAAAAAGGGGTACACCTTTGCCTGGCGTCTGGCCGGGGGGGCATCGTTCGGAAGAAATCCACAAAAATTTTTCCTCGGCGGCATGGACAATTGGATTAACCTCCGCTTTAAGGGCGGACTTCGAATTGACAATGCCGATGACGTGTATTTTTCATCATTCGAAACACCCCTGCGGGGCTATGATTATTACGAGCAGATTGGTACCCGCTTCTTTTTGACCAACTTCGAGGTGCGCTTTCCGTTTATTCGATATTTTATCATGGGAACCCCTCCCCTCTACTTGCAGAACATCCGGGGGACGCTCTTCTGGGATATGGGAAGTGCCTGGGAAAATGACAGCAGTTTTCGCTTTTTCAGCAAAAGCCCCCTTGGCAATGTGAGAATGGACGACGTGCTGGCAGGATACGGTTTTGGGGTTCGCATTTTTCTGGGCTATTTCTTGCTGCGGTTCGACACCGCCTGGAAAACCAATATTGCCACCAGAAGCCGTTCGCCCCGATATTATGTCTCGTTAGGTGCTGAATTCTAAATGTGATCTAATTTAAGAAGGAGGAATTTGTACGTATGGAGAATTTGAACTTGCTGACTGCTTTTCTGGGCGGAGTTATTTCATTCTTGTCACCTTGTGTGCTTCCATTGGTTCCGGCTTACATGTCGTTTATTTCCGGAATTTCATTTCAGGATATGACATCTGAGAATCGCGGCGCGGACGAAGTCAAGCTGGTCATGCTTAAATCGATTGTTTTCATTCTGGGATTTTCCCTCGTATTCGTTCTTCTGGGTGCTACAGCCACCTTTATGGGCAAATTCCTTCTAACCCATATGCGGATTATTATGAAAATTGCGGGTGTCATCATTATTATTTTTGGTCTCCACACGGCCCGCGTATTTCAAATACCCTTTCTTAATTACGAAAAACGATTCCACACGTCGGGGTCGGAACTTAGCTATCTGGGCACGTTCACACTGGGCCTGGCCTTCGCCTTCGGGTGGTCTCCCTGCATCGGGCCCATTCTGGCCGCCATTCTGGCCATGGCCAGTGTTCAGGATACGGTGATGAAGGGCGTGTTTTTGCTCGTTGCGTACTCCCTGGGGCTGGGCGTTCCGTTTTTCCTGACCGGCATTGCCACGAACTGGTTTTTGCGGGTATTCTCTGGCATAAAGAAACATTTTAAGACCGTCGAATTGATCAGCGGACTGTTCTTGATTGCCATTGGTGTGATGTTTTTCTTTAATTGGTTTACGCAGTTGTCCGCTCTTTTTGTGCGATTGTTTCCGTGGCTGATAAAAGTGGGTTAAACAACGGAAACACCGTCATAAAAAGGGACTCATCCGATTTGTTTTTTAATGCGACGATCTGAAATGAACGGGTCACAGTGAGTCGTTTGGCCAGTGGCAAATAGGGACGTATTTTGAAAGGGTCAGCTCGAAAACTGACCCTTTTTTATCGGCTACGTCCAATAATTACAGTTTCTTAATATTTTTGTTTGCATTTCAGGGGCAACTTTTTTATATTTAAACCGCATTTTTATAAAGGCTTGTTTATGAAAACCAGTGTACGCGGACATACATCAAATTATCTCGACGGAATTATTCCTTTTGATGTTCCTGAGGAAGAAGAGAAAAAGATCAGCATTATTAAATGGGCTCTTTTCATCGGATTGGCTCTTGGCAGTTTTCTGATTTACTATTTAAAGCTGTTACCCGGCCACTATAATGAATTGCTCTTTTTCTTTCTGGTGTTTAGTGTGTCCTGTAATTTTATTCCATTTCCTACCTATCTCCTGGTCATTTATATCAGTCACGATTTTAGCCCGTTTTTAATTACAGGCCTCGGCAGTATCGGGGCGACCATTTCCGGATTGATGGAATATAATTTTTTCAGCATCCTCCTCCGTTTCGATAAAGTTTCTCGCATCCGGAAAAATGGCCATTACCAAAAATATGCCGGCTATTTTGAAAAATTCCCGTTTTTCAGTATCCTCGTGGCTTCTTTTCTCCCGTTACCATTTGATTTTATTCGGATTATGGCCATTACCCAAAAATATTCAAAATGGCGTTTTGCTGCGGCCACATTTCTCGGGCGCATTCCAAGAATCTTTATTATTGCCTATTTGGGAAAACAAATTCCGTTTGCAAAAACGCTTGTCTGGGTTTTGCTTGGCGGAATCGTGTTGTTTGAGGTGGCGCGCCGAAGCATTCTTTATTTTAAACGGCAGCCTGCCTCTGATCAGCTTTGAGGTTTCTGTAAAGACGCGTGACAATCGATTGAAAACAAATTCCATTTCTGAAAAACGGTTTTCTTGAAAAGACAGTTATGTGAGAGTTGATGAAAAAAATCTGTATGCTGAGTACGGTTCACCGAAGCAATGATGTCCGCATTTTCTATAAAGAAGCTGTTTCTCTCTCCCAATCGGGGTTTCAAGTTGTCTTGTTGATTCATGACGATTCCGGAGACCGGGTTGATCGGGGGGTTTATCTAAAAGCGATTGGTCCGTCTCCTAAACGCAAGTCGGATCGATTGCCCAGCTTGTTTAAAATCTACAAAATGGCTTTGGCGGAAAAAGCGGATGCCTACCATTTTCACGACCCGGAGCTTTTGCCCGTCGGATTCTTACTCCGAATGCGCACACGCCGGCCGGTCATTTACGATTCCCACGAAAATTATGCGGCAACCGCTTTTGCAAGAGACTGGATTCCGGACCGCATAAAATCATGGGTTTCTTTTGTCGTAAATAAGGCAGAGGTTTTTATTTCCCGGCGGTTGACAGTGGTGATTACGGTGGTGGAGGATCAGGATGCGCGGTTCAGGCGGTCCCATTGCAAGACCCTGCCGATTTACAACTATCCCATTTTGGCTTTTTTCCCCGACCCGGTAAAACCCTGGGAAGATCGTCCCATTCATGCCGCCTACGTCGGAGGATTATCCATGGCCAGAGGCGTTCGTACTCTCCTCGGTATTGCAAAAAAAATTAAGACGATCATTCCCGATTTTCGGATGCTCTTGATTGGCCCGTTTAGTGATCCCTTTGTTGAAAAAGAGGCGCTTGCGCAAATCCGCCGGAATCAACTGGAAGAAACCATTATTTATGATGGCGTGCTTCCCAGTGAATCCATTGGGCAAAGGCTCCAACAGGTGAAGCTCGGGTTAATCCCTTTTGAGAAGAATCCCAAGTTTGAAAAGATGTTTATTCCGACCAAATTGTTGGAATATATGGCCAGCGGAATGCCCATCATTGCCAGCGATTTTCCGTCGAATCGCTTGTTTATTGAAAAATATTCCCTTGGGAAATTGGTCCCTCCCGGAGATGTGGATGCGTTTGTGGAGGCCATTGTCCATCAGTTAAGGGATCGGGAGGGTTCCATAGAAATCAGCAAGCGGGGTGTTGAAATTGCACGAAAAAGCTATCGGTGGGAAAATGAGGCAGCGAAACTCATCCATTTTTATCAAAACGTGTTGAATTAAAATGTTGGTTCACGACACATCGAAAATCGCAGAGAGTTTTCTGTACCATATCTGGGATGGTGGTCATCTCAAGCAGGAAAACCTTCGCACGACCGATGGCAAGCCGATTGAGATCATTTCCAAAGGCAAATGGAATGTGGATGCCGGGCCTGATTTTCGTGAAGTTATTTTGAAAATCGATGGGCAGTTGCAGCGCGGGGACGTCGAAATTCACACCCAGGAAGCCGATTGGTTTACCCACAAACATCAGATCGACCCCAAATATGAACAGGTTATTCTTCATGCGGTCCTGTGGGAAAGCAAAACCGCAAAACCGGCCAGAACAAAATCGGGCCGAATCATTCCCACGCTGATTCTGGGGAACTTCCTGGATGAGTCTCTGGAGCGTTTGCAGGTTACCATTGAAGGGGAATTGTTTGGCACGAAGCGAATCCCGAATGTTTGTCTGCTGGGGCAGCGGAAGAAGGCGGAAATTGCAGTGGCGCTGGACAAGTGGGGGTTGGAGCGGCTTCGGATTAAAAAAGACCGGTTCAAGGAGGAATTAAATTATTTCAATTATGATCAATTGATTTATCAGGGGATTATGGAAGCGCTGGGGTATTCAAAAAATCAGCGGCAATTCCTGAAGCTGTCCCTGAAAATGCCGGTAGAAATCATCTGGGAAATTGTTCGTACGTACGCCGCGGAAAAACAGGAGCTGGTGGCCCAGTCGCTGTTATTTGGGGCCGCTGGATTTTTACGGGAAGACCGAATGTCTTCGTCTGACTATGTGCGAAAATTACAAAAAATGTGGCAGCGCCTTTCGCAAACATTCGATTTTGAGCCCCTGGCTGCGCATGAATGGCAGTTTTTTCGCTTGCGTCCCACAAACTTTCCCACCCTTCGGATTGCGGCAATGGCGCATCTGGTCGTCGCTTTTCATGACCGGGGGTTTCATGCCCGTCTGTTGGATGTCTTCTTGAATAAAAAAGCATCCCCCGGGAAATTGGCCAGGGACATTCGAAAGTTGTTGGTGGTTGAGGCCCGGGGATACTGGCAAACCCATTATCAATTGGCGGGCGAAGAGACGGCGCATCCCCAATTTCATTTAAAGCACCTTATCGGAAACGGACGGGCCAACGAAATTGTGGTGAACGTTATTTTCCCCCTGCTTCTCGCATTCGCCGAGGAAACCGGCGATAGCGAACTGGCCATGCGGATAAGAGAAACCTATCTTCATTCACCCAAGCTTCAGGAAAACAAAATTCTTCGCCAGATGAAGGAACAGATCCTTTCGCTGGACAAAGAAAAAGTGGCCGTCGTGGTTTCGGCGGCGCGTCAACAGGGTCTCATTCACATTTTCAAGCATTTTTGCAGAAGCTGGCGCTGTTCCGAGTGCATAAAAGCAGTGGCCCGGGAAATCAATCGGGAAGGGTCTGAGATCTAACAGGGAAATAAAATGGTCACTTATGGGATTTATTATTTGGATGGCCTGGGAAATGTGGGCATCGTTTCCACAGAAAACGGGGTGTATCGGATTTTTTTGCAATTAACCGACAAAAATCAATTGGTGAGGGAAATGGAGGCAAAAACCCATCAGAAAATCCAGGAAGACAGTCTCCGAAACCGTCCATATTTTGAAGAGATTCAGTCGTATTGGAAAGGCGGTCGGAAAGAATTTGATCTGCCGCTGGATTGGTCAGCCGTTTCTTCTCCTTTTGACAAACGGGTTTTACGCACGTTGCAAAAAATTCCCTTTGGAGAAACGATCTCGTATCAGGGGCTGGCCGAGAAGGCCGGGTACCCCAAAGCCGCCCGGGCCGTGGGAGGCGTCATGCGGCGCAATCCGTTTCCCATTCTTATTCCCTGCCATCGGGTTCTGCGAAAAGGCGGAGGTCTGGGCGGATATACCGGGGGGATTGATCTAAAAATACGGCTTTTGCGGATAGAAGGCCGGATTTAATTTGTCTCTTTCCTTTCTTTTCTCCAGCGTTCATAAATTGCTTGACTGTACAGTCAATAGTTTTTATCTTTAAAAAAGAAGTATTTAGTCGTTAAATAATCCGCACGTTGGTGAGCGGCCATAAGCCCATTTTGTGATTGGGCTTTGGCAAATAGGTCATAAAATGACGAGTGGATTGGTTAAAGGGAGGAATCCTAATGCGCGGTTTTGTGGTTCGCTGGGTTGTAAATGCGCTGGCATTGATTTTGACAGCGATGATTATTAAGGGAATGGATTTTCAGGGCATTCTTTCCCCGTTTGTGGCTGCACTGGTTATCGGCGTTTTAAACGCCGTGCTGCGTCCTTTTCTGATTTTGATTACCCTTCCCATCAATATTCTTTCGTTGGGGGTGTTTACATTTGTTGTGAATGGTTTTCTTATTTACATGACGGCCAAAGTGGTGAACGGATTCACCATTGAAAATTTCTGGGCCGCTTTCGTTGGGGCTATTTTACTGAGCATTATCAGCTTTCTTTTGAGTCTTTTCATCAGCGATAAGGGAAAGATTGAGACGCTCACTGCCAGACGGTCCAAGTAGCGGCTGAACCGTGCTCTTTTTCTCTCATGAAAAAGACGCTGCAGGAATGAGCCTTTTGTGATAATGAGGGGGCAGTTTGCCGGTGAAAGAATCCCCCCAGTCTTTTTGTTTGTACCTTCGCGGCGATGTCCGCCTGGGGCAGGTTGGATTGAGCTTGCAGAAAGAATGATTACGGGTTATGAAATTGACATTTTTTAAAGAAGAAACACTGGCTGTCAAGGAATCCTGGCGATTTTTTCGCGAGAAGGTTCGCGAATATGAGGATCACACCGGGCGATTGGCCTATCTTTTTTGGGACACGCTTCGCTTTAGTTTCCGCCGCCCTTTTGAATGGGATACCGTGCTGGAATATCTGGAAAAGCTGGGGGTAAAATCTCACGGCATTGTGATGCTGACCTTCTTTTTTCTCGGAATGGTTATTACGGTGCAGGTGGCCTTTTCCCGATCCAATTTTGCCGGACGGGCTATTGTGGGGGCAGCGGTTGCAGCCGGCCTGGTGAAAGAGTTTGGCCCGCTTCTCACCGGTTTACTGGTTGGCGGACGAGTGGGGTCGGGCATGACGGCGGTGATTGGCTCGATGAGTGTTACCGAACAGATTGATGCCATTCGCTCCCTTGGGGCCAGCCCCATAAAAAAATTGGTGGTTCCCCGCTTTTTGGCCACGCTTGTGATGATGCCCGTTCTTACAATAATGGGTGATTTTTGGGGAATGGTCGGCGGTCTGGTGGTGGCCAAATTAAATCTGCGGATGAGCACCTTCCAGTACATCAATCCGGCCATAAACGCCCTGGCCATTTCGGATATTACGGTGGGCATCGTCAAATCCGTTTTTTTCGCCATTATTATTTCAATGGTGGGGTGCTACAACGGCTTCAGCGTACGTCACGGCGCCGAAGATGTGGGAAACTCGACCACGAATACCGTTGTAGCCAGTTTTATCCTGATTATGATTTCGGATTTCTTCCTGACAAAACTCTTTGTAATTTTTATTGGCGGCTGATGGATGAACGATTTTATTGTTTTCGAGGATTTGCATAAGCGCTTTGGAGAACACGAGGTGCTGAGAGGCATCAATCTCTCCATTGCAGAAGGAGAAACCATTGTTATTCTTGGCGGCAGCGGTGCCGGAAAAAGTGTGCTTTTGCGTCACATCAACGGTCTCCTGAAACCCGACGAAGGACGCATCCTGGTGGACGGAGAAGACATTACTGATTTTTCCGAAGAACAGCTTATTCCTGTGCGAACAAAGGTGGGAATGGTTTTTCAGGGCGGTGCGCTGTTCGATTCCCTGGATGTTTTCGAAAATGTGGCCTACGCGCTGCGGGAACACACCCATTTTTCGGAAGAAGAAATCGCCGTCCGTGTACGAGAGAAGCTGCGATTGGTGGGGCTTGAGGGCTCCGAGGATATGATGCCGTCCGATTTGTCCGGAGGGATGAAAAAGCGGGTCAGCCTGGCGCGGGCCCTTGCGATCGAGCCCAAAGGGCTGTTGTACGATGAACCCACAACGGGTCTGGATCCGATTATTGCAAAAAAAATAAATGAGATGATCCGGAATCTTCAAGAAATTCTTGGGGTGACATCGGTTGTGGTCACACACGACATTAAAAGTGCGTTTACCGTTGGGGATCGAATTGCTCTTTTGTACAAGGGGAAAATCCGATTTGTGGGCACTGTTGAGGAAACCCGTGCAACAGATGATCCGATTGTAAGAGAATTTATCGAAAGTTAGCTTTGTGATTTTTAGAAACGGCAGGAAAGCACGGGTGTTGCAGAACCTTAAACGAATTCTTTTTGTTTTAAAGGATTTCCATCTGCGGAAAAGTGATTTCGCTTTTTCAGGAAATGGAATCTCCGCTATCGGGCAAGAACTGTTGGATCAAATAAATAGGAGTTTCCATGAATAGACGATTTGTTCGAGAGTCTCGTGTGGGCGCCCTGATTTTGGTGGCTTTTATTGTTCTGATTATTGCCATTTTTTCAGTGGGTCAGCAGCAAAAGGTGTTCGGAGAAAAGGTCCGCTACAAGATTTTATTCTCCAATATTAACGGGCTCCATCGGGGCGACGCGGTGATGCTGAACGGGGTCAACGTAGGCTATGTGGAACGCATTCAATTTCCGGAAGATCTGTCCAAACAGAGTATCGAAGTGACGATTCGCGTACAGAAGGATATTCACAACCGGATTCGGGAGGATTCAGAGGCTCGGATCGGCTCGCTGTCTTTGGTCACCACGCGTTTTGTAAGTCTGTCGATGGGAAGCGCGTCCAGCCCTCCCCTGCCTCCGGGATCGTACATTCGGGCAGCCAAATCAATTGGGTATGAGGATGTGCTGAGCAGCAGTGATGTGGTCATTCAAAATATTGGCACAATTGCCGAGAATTTGCAAAAGATCGTTGCCAACATCTCGGAAGGGAAGGGGCTTCTGGGAAACCTTATCACACAGCCGAATCCGGAATTTCAGGAAACCCTGTCGAATTTGCAGAAGACCAGCCGGGATTTGAAAGTGCTTCTTGCTCAGGCCAAAGCAGGGAAAGGCGCCCTGGGGTACATGCTGAGTGATACCGTCAATGTGGCAAAAACGGTTGAAAATCTGCGGGAAACCAGCGAACGCTTAAACCGGGTCTCGAAACAGCTGGAAAATTCCCAGTCGCTGATCGGCAAGCTGCTGAATGACCCGAAATACGGGAAGAGCGTTGCGAAGAATTTGGCAGATGTTTTGCAGTCACTCAAAAATATTACGGCAAAAATTGACTCCGGCAAGGGCACATTGGGTGCGATGGTAAACGATCCGGAAATGTACTGGGCCTTGCGTGATGCCCTGTACGGCGTCGAATCCAATCGGTTTTTGCGGTGGTTTTTGCCCAGGACACGAGAAAAAGGCGAATCTCTCCGAAAGGAGATGAAACGGCGGAAATAGGGAAGCACGACAATCAATCTCTTAAAAAGGGAACGGAACCATGTTTGGATTAGGAAAACCGGTAAAGGTAGGTTTGGCCCTTGGGGGCGGTGGAGCCAAGGGATTTGCACATCTGGGCGTGCTCAGAGTGCTGGAAGACAATCATATTCCGATTCAGATTATTACGGGAACAAGCGCCGGTTCGATTGCGGGGGCCATGTACGCCCAGTTGGGACGCATTGACGCGGTTGAAGAAAAAATGCTTGGGCTTCTGCGGACGGATTTCATCAAAAAAAATAAATTGGATCTCATGGTTCCGCCCAAAGAGTGGGAGCGGCAAAAACTCCTCAAGCGGGTGGGATATTTTGTAAAACAGCAGTTTATTCTTTCCCGGACCTTTGTTCGGATGAGCTTCTTCGAAGCCGATGTTTTGGAAGAGGCTCTTTCGTATCTGCTGGAAGATACGGATATTCGCGAAACCAAAATTCCTTTCGGCGCTGCCACGGTAGATTATCTCTCCGGACAAAGGATTCTTTTGACGGAGGGCCCGATTCGAAAGGCCGTGGCGGCCAGCTGCACCATCCCCGGCGTATTTCCGCCGGTTCCCTGGGACGGCATGAAATTGGTAGATGGGGGCGTAACCAGCCTGGTTCCGGTTGTTGAAGCGCATGAAATGGGCGCCACATTCGTGATCGGGGTCAATGTGAGTCCCGGGATTGAAGAGGACCTCGATGTTCGGAATGCGCTTGAACTGATGTTCCGGGCAGACGAAATTACCAGTCATTATTTGACCATGGAACAATTGAAACAGGCTCACGTTGTCATCCACCCCGATTTAGGCCGGATTCACTGGGCCGATTTTAAAAATGCGGATACCATGATCCGCATTGGAATGGAAACGGCAGAGAAAAAGATTACGGAAGTCAAAAAAGCCCTGAAAAAGAAAAAACGCCATCATTGGCTTATTTAGGGGCAGCTGAATATCGTGTTTTTTCCGTGATGATCCCGCAATGTTCATTCAGCGTTTGCGTGACTTCGGGAAGAAGATGAAGTCCCTGTGCTTCTGCCAGATTTTTTCAAGAAAGGGTTCACTGCCCGATGCCACATGAAAGGCCTCAAATGAGGCCGCGTTTTTCCCGGAATAATTTTGATGGTACGTTTCAGCGGGGTAAAATTCTTGGGCGGGCAGAATCAGGGTAACAATGGGGTTTTCAAAGATGCCGGATTCCGCCAGCGCCTGCCTGGATTCTTCTGCCAATTCCTTTTGTTGCGCGTTGATGTAAAAAATAGCTGTGGTGTACTGAGGTCCCCGATCGTAAAATTGGCCCCCGGGGTCTGTTGGATCGATGTGTTTCCAGTAGACCTCCAGTAAATCCTGATAGGATACCTTCGCGGGGTCGTAACGGACCAACACCGCCTCAAAATGACCCGTTGCCCCCGTGCACACCTCTTTATAGGTCGGATTGGGCCTGTCGCCGCCCGTGTAACCGGACGTTACTGACAGCACACCGGGCACCTGTTGAAAAACCGCGTCCATGCACCAGAAGCAGCCGCCCGCAAAAATTGCCTGATGATGGGTTTCAGTTTGATCCGGCGGGGTAGGTTTTTGGCTCGTCTTGTTATCCTCCCGATAAAATGGGTTCTTACAGGATTATTAATCAGAAACCTGTTTTAAGACTATCTTAAAAATAGGTGACCAATTCATCCAATTTGTCATCATTAACGTGTGCGTTTAATTTAATAAAATTGAATCCGGCATGCAATACATTCATATAAAAAAAGGAAATTTAAGGAAAGAGCACATCACGCCTAAAAACTCTTTCGGCTATTTAAACTGGATTTCTTCTTTTGTATTTCTTAAATTATTAACGGGTTAACCTAAATCGGTTGTTTCACCGTGAATCCAAAATGATGGCCCATTAACACCATCGCCAATTAACGAATGTAACCATCGGAACCAGAAACGTGACGATTTTTGCATTGCCGGTGAGTCTGGCATTTGTCATAAATCTGACACTTGCCATTTTCGTTTTTCTTTATAATCCACATCGGTTGGTGAATCGCCTGTTCGGCCTCTTTGTTTTCTTCTTTGCCATCTGGAATCTGGGCGAATTCATCATGATTATTAGCAAGGTAGATGCCATCACCCTCTGGGGCATCCGCCTGATTCTGTTCGGAATGTTTTTGTCCCCGGCCTTTTTTCTCCATTTCAGCCTGATTTTCCCCCGTCGGATCCGTTTGCCCATTCTGGAAAAACTGGAACTCATTCCCATTTACACGGTTCCCCTGTTTTTATTTCTGATTTCAATCTGGGGCACACACATTGAAATTCACCGCATACCCGAACTGGACAATATTTGCTACTATTCGTTTAACATTCGCAGCGTGCTGGGGCTGGTACGGGTTTCTCTGATTGTTGCGTACAGCTTTCTTTGGTACGGCTGGGGGGTTTTGAATCTGACCCGTGCCCTGCGCAAAAGGGTTTCGGCCCGGGAACAGTTAAAAATAAAATACCTTATTATCGGCGTTGGTCTTATTTTTTTGATTGGAATTCTGGTGGGGTTATCCCGGCTGTTTTTTTCCACCGGCAAAATGTTCTTTTTCCTGGGAAGCTCTTACACCATTTTGATTAGTCTGTTTCTGGGGGCCGCCATTTTCAAGGTCAAACTCTTGAACATTCGCCTGCTGATATCCAAAAGTCTGACGTATTTTATTGTAACCAGTCTGCTGCTGTCCGTTTACATCCTTCTGATCAAAAACATTGCCCAGATGCTGGCTGAGGCCTATGGGGTCACGTCCAGTCTGATCGAAGGCGGGCTCATTGTTATTTTTGTCTTCCTCCTGCGTCCGCTGGAAAAGGTGGTCAGCACATTTTTGGATCAATTCTTTTTTAAAGAATACTTTCAGATGCGGGAGCGAATGAGTTCCTTTCAGCGGGAATTGTTGAGCTGCCTGGACCAAACCCACCTGGCGTGCAAAATAACCGATTTTTTATCCAAGGAAATCGGGTTTCCCAAGGTGATGATTGTCATTTCGGATGATCAGGCTATGGGGCGGTATCGATCGGCGTGTGCTGTCGGATGGCGGAAAAAGGTTGAATTTTTCGAAAGCGATCCCCTGATTGAGTGGATCCGGAAGAAAAAAGCGCTTCTCGGACGCGACGAGCTGCTCAGTCTGCTTCCTCAAAAAGAACGGGAAAAACCGCCATTTAACCACACAGCCCTTATTCTGCCGTTGATTGGGGAAGAAAATGTGCTGGGTCTTGTGTTCCTGTCCTTCTTTCCCAATCAAAGGAAATTCTCGGAAGATTGGCTTGAATTACTGGAAATTTTTGCCAGCCAGATTTCATTGGCCATTTTGCGGGTTCAAACCATTCAAAAGGTGCAGGCCAAAGAACGGGAACTGGTTCAGGCCGAAAAATTGGCGGCTTTGGGACGAATGATTGCCATCGTTTCCCATGAAATCCGAAATCCTCTTGGCGTCATTCAAACCTCTGCGGAAACGCTTCTGGAACAACCCGATCATCTGACGGAAACTCAAAAGGAGATTTTGACGTTTATCTTGCAGGAAACCGATCGGCTCACGCGTATTTTGACCGATTTCCTGACATTTGCCAAACCACAGCCCATTCGCAGGGTTCCCGTGGAATTGCAGACCCTGGTGAGCCGGGTTTTTCGAATGCTGGAAAGGGAAGCCCAACAAAAGGGGCATGTACTGCGACTCGAAAAAAGTTCCCGGCCCATTTGGGTCAAAGGGGATCCGGATCAATTGTATCAGGCCCTTTTGAATCTGGGACTTAACGGATTGGAAGCGATGTCCCGCGGCGGCGAGTTGATTATTCGCCTGATGCCGATTTCGAAAAAGTGGGTGGCTCTCGAGGTGGAGGACCAGGGAAAGGGAATTGCCGTTGAAGATCAAAAGAGAGTGTTTGATCCCTTCTTCACAACCAAAGAAAAGGGTTCGGGTATTGGGTTGGCTATCGTGAAACGTATTATAAAGGAACACGGGGGAAATGTGGAATTTGATACGAACGCCGAAGGGACCGTTTTCAAAATCTACTTACCGCTGAATGAGAATCGATTAATGAATCCGAAAGAAATGGAATAGACCGTTTCCGCGCGTGGTGTAGCGGCACTTAAAATACGAGCCATTTCAGAGGCTCCGGTTTTTCAGACCAAGGAACCCGTCCGATGAGCAAAAAAGAAAGCATTTTGATTGTTGAAGACGAACCCCGGCTGCTGCGATTGCTGGAAATAAACCTTCAATCCCAGTTTGATGTCACCACCGTTTCAAATGGCACCGAGGCCCTCTCAAAAATTCAGAAGGAGTCATTTGATGCCATCCTGTCGGATATCCGCTTGCCGGGTGCGTCGGGCATGGATATTCTGAAGGCCTCCATTCGGAAGGATCCCGAAATTCCGGTTATCCTCGTTACGGCCTTTGGAACGGTGGAAAATGCCGTGGAAGCCATGAAGATCGGGGCGTTTGATTATCTGGTAAAGCCGGTGAAAATCAAAGAACTGAAAATGGTTCTGGAGAGGGCGTTCCAGTTTCGTGCGCTTCGACGCGAAAACAGGGAACTCCGAAAAACCATCCGTTCCCTTCGAATGAAGCTGCCGGAATTTATTACCGTCAATCCGCGGATGCAGGCTATTCTAAAGCGGGTTCGGGATGTGGCCCCCACAGGGGCAACCGTGCTGATTCAGGGCAAAAGCGGTACGGGGAAGGAGTTGATTGCTCAGATGATTCATCAGCTCAGCGACCGCTCCGACGGGCCGTTTGTACCGGTCAATTGCGCGGCCATTCCTCAGGATTTGTTGGAAAGCGAACTTTTCGGACACGAAAGGGGAGCCTTTACAGGAGCGGTTCATCAAAAAAAGGGGAAATTTGAACTGGCCAATGGAGGCACCTTTTTCCTGGATGAGATCGCCGAACTGCCGCTCAATTTACAGGCCAAACTTCTGCGGGTGCTGGAAACCCACCAGGTCAGCCGGGTGGGGGGAACCCAAACCCTCGACGTGGATGTACGGGTCATCGCCGCTACCAACCGGGACTTACAGAAACTTGTCAGGGAAGGCGGGTTTCGCGAAGACCTGTTCTACCGGTTAAATGTGGTTAAAATTAGTTTGCCGGAACTGAGAGAACGGCCGGATGACATCCCCGTGCTGGTGGATTATTTTCTGCGGAAGTATCGGGAGGAGCTTAAAAAGGACGTGACCTCTGTTTCGCCGGAGGCTCAGCGGGTGTTGATGCAGTACCCCTGGCCGGGAAATGTGCGCGAACTGGAAAATGTGGTGTACCGCGCCGTTTTATTTGTGGAAGGGACTGAAATCCGGCCGGAGCATCTTCCGGAGGAGCTTCGGGCCGGTGGGCATGAATCGGGACATGATATTCCGCAGACAAAAGATGAATTGCTCGCTGCCAAGAAAAAGTTGAAACAGGAGGTTATCCAGGCCCTCGAAAAACGCTTTCTTGAAAATGCGCTTCAGGACAATGAGTGGAATATTTCCCGAACGGCCCGCGCCGTGGGAATGGATCGGCGGCAGCTTCAGAACATGATTCGCCGCCACAAGATTGCATTTCCTTCCATAAAAGAATAGACAGGCATTGACGGCGGGCTTCCCCGATGTGTTTCGCCCTTCCCTCGACTTCGCCCGGGAGCCGGCCAAATCGCTCGGTTCTTGTTTTTTAGGATTTGCAGTTGGCCTGCGATTAAAATACTCGCACATCTAATCACTTAATTATAAACCATTATCCCCCATTCCTCAATCCAACCTGCGAATAAACCATTCGCACTTCCGCCTCCCACACGCGGCAAGTCATTTTTCAACATACAAAAAAACAATAGGTTAGATTGTACGTAAACTCTGGCATTCCAATTGCACATAAAAGAAACAGATGGTTGGTTAAATGAAATAATTCATTGAGGAAAGGAGGGATTAAAAAATGTGGCAAGGCTGGCTGAGTGGTATTTTGGGATTGTGGTCTATTGTGGCCGCGTTTGTGTTGACCGGTTCTAAAACCGGAAACATTATCAATGATCTCATTCTTGGGATCGTATGGTTTATCGCCGGTTTCACATTAACCAAAATGTGGAATGGTTGGGTAGTCGGAATCCTCGGAATCTGGTTTGTCATTTCCGCGTTTATTTTTCCGGCGGCAGCAACCACGAATTTCTGGAATGATCTGATTGTTGGAATTATCGTGGCTGTGGTAGGATTCTTGAGCCTGACGGAACGCAAGGAAATGCAGCACAAAACGGCGTAACGGCTTATTTGGGGATGGTCTGTCTGAAAAAGGCCATCCCCTCATTTTTTAAAGAAAGAAGGTGAGTGGGTCATGCGGGTGTTGCTTCTGAATTCGCCTACGAAAAATTTCTACGGACAGCTGGGGATTCAGCTTCTTCCCCTGGGGTTAGCCTATCTGGCAGGATCGCTGCTGGAAGATGGGCACCAGGTGGATGTGGTTGATTTAATGGCCGAACCGGAAAAGGAATCTCAAATCGATTTCGGAAAATATGAACTGGTGGGAATTTCTTCGGATACACCCCGGTATCCAAAATCGCTGCAGCTGGCGCGACGGGCAAAAGCAGAAGGCGCCCTTGTGGTGATGGGGGGGTACCATGTCACCTTCCAGGACCGTGAGGCGATTAACAGCGGAGTGGTGGATTTTGTGGTTCGCGGTGAAGGAGAATATGTGCTTCGCGATCTGGTGAATGCTCTGGAACACACGGGCGATGTTTCGCATGTCAGGGGCATATCCTACAAGGCCGATGGAACCTGTGTCCGGAATCCGTCCGCGCCGTTTATTCAGGATCTGGATGCCATTCCTCTGCCCCGGCGCGATCTGTTTCCGAAGAACAAATATCTCTCAACCTACGACAATCGCCCCATGACCACAATGGTGACCTCGCGGGGCTGTCCGTTTGATTGTGCCTTCTGTTCCGCTTCCCGATTTGGCGGCCTGAAGTGGCGGACACGAAGTCTTGATTCCATTCTTGACGAAATGGCGCTCCTCATTCACCAGGGCTACCGATCCTTCTTGTTTGTTGACGATAATTTTACACTCAATCCCCGCCGGGTTCTGGATTTTGCCGGTGAAATCCTGCGGCGCAAATGGGACATTCGATGGTGGTGTTTTTCCCGGGTGGACACAATTGTCAAAAATCCGGATATGGTGAGAAAAATGGCAGAGGCCGGAAATCGCACCATGTTTTTGGGGCTGGAAAGTGCCCATCAATCCATATTGGACGGGTGGGGGAAAAAGATTACCGTGGACGAGCAAAAGGAAGCGGTCAGAATTCTAAAGGAAAACGGTATTGGGGTGTACGCGAGTTTTGTTTTGGGAGATCGACAGGACACAAAAGAGTCCATTAAACAGACCATCCGCTATGCCCGGGAACTGGACCCGGCAACCTGTCAATTTTCGGTGCTGACACCCTACCCGGGGACACGCCTTTTCGAAGAGTTGCGGGCGAAGAATTTAATTCTCACATACGATTGGAGGTATTACGACGGCATCCACAGCGTGATCAAACTGGAGAATCTGGATCCCGTGGAATTGCCGAAACTGGCCATCCGGGCTTATCGAAAACTCTATTTTCGCTGGAAAAACATCCCTGTCCTGATCTGGAATGTGCTTAAAAAGCCCGTAAATTTCAAGTTCTATTTTGACGAAATTTTCTCGGGTCTGAGGGTGATGAAAGCGCTAAGCAAAAGCAAATTCGATTTAACCAAACCATCGGCTGGTAAACAGGCCCTTCAATTAAGACGAGCCTGATTGCGAAATGAAGTAAAGGGGGAAATCGATTAGTGGTTCATTGAAAAAAGGGTGCTTTGCGGGTACATAATATTTGAGTTCGTTCTGAAAACCGTGAGTAAAAAAATGTGCGAATTTATTTTTAACAAAATGCATTCGTGAAGATTCGTAAAATGAGTGGGCAGCGGCTATTGAAAACAAATGCACATTTTTCAGATAAATAACAGAAAAGGAGGGAAAAGAAATGTTGGATTTTATGAGAATCGACCGCGTTTGGAAATCCACGTCTGTGGCGCTTTTGGATACAATTTTGAGGCAGGAACTTCTCAGAAAGTGGATTTTAAAACAGGGGGAAAGGCAGTTGTACAAAAACTTTATCATTGAGAATCCGGATGACCGGCCGGATAAGGTTCAGGAATTGCGTTATCGGGTAATGAAAAACCTGTTTCTGGCGGTTGACAAGGCCCTGGAAGAAGGGCGCATCTCACCATCCGTGCGCCATGCCGTGATTAACAATTTCGTTGGAAATGTGATTATTGGAGAAAGTGACCGGCAGGCACCCTTTCGGGAAAAGTACGGGTTCGATCCGCCGACCTTTCTGACCATCAGCCCCACGCGTCACTGCAACCTGAACTGCATCGGCTGCTATGCCGGCAGCGATGCCAAGTCCTGGGAAAAACTGGATTACGACGTTCTGACCTGGATTATGGAAGAAAAACGGCGCGAGTGGGGGTCTCACTTTACGGTGATTTCCGGCGGTGAACCCCTCATGTACAAAACGGATGACGGACACGACATTTTCGACTTGTTCGAAGATTTCAACGACAACTATTTCCTGATGTACACCAACAGTACCCTAATCACACCGGAGGTGGCAAAACGACTGGCTGATTTGGGAAATGTGACCCCGGCAATTTCAGTGGAAGGCTTCGAAAAAGAAACCGACGAGCGTCGGGGGAAAGGCGTGTTCAAGAAGATCCTGCAGGCTTTTGAAAATCTTCGGAATGCCGGTGTTCCCTTTGGAATTTCTGCCACCGCAACGCGGCAGAATGTGGATGTGCTGATGAGCGACGAATTTGTAGATTTCTATTTCGAAAAACAGGGCGCCATTTACGGATGGATGTTCCAGTACATGCCCATTGGCCGAAAATTCACGCTGGATTTGATGGTTACGCCCGAACAGCGTTTGGAAATGTACAAACGTGAAGAATACATGATCTACAACCGGAATGTTTTCCTGGTGGATTTCTGGAACGGCGGGCCGATTTCAAACGGCTGTATTTCGGCCGGAAGAAGCGGCGGTTATTTTTACATCGACTGGAACGGCCACATCGCTCCCTGTGTGTTCTTCCCCTACTACGTGGCCGATGCGAAGGAACTGTACCAAAATGGCGGCCATCTGAGCGATGTGCTGATGCATCCGCTGTTCAAGGCCATTCGGAACTGGCAGGATAGTTATGGCTACCGGCGTCCCGCGGAAAAGGTTGGCAATTACATTGTGCCGTGCCCGATTCGTGATCATTACAAGATGGCCTATTCGGCGATTATTAAAACGGGTGCCAAGCCCCTGGATCCGAATGCTGCCGAAGCCCTTGAAGACGAGGGCTACCGCAAGGGCTTGATTGAATACGGTAAAAAGGTGGACGAATTGACCCGGCCCATCTGGGAAAAGGATTATATTGAACCCGTCAAGCGAAGAAAACAAATGGAGGAGCAGATGCCCAAAGTGGCCTAAAATCCGGTTGTTTTTTCCCGGATTTCAGTCAAAATGGGAGGGTCTGAATGAAAACAGGGGGATTCAAGAAAAGGGAGTTCCGGAAACGGAACTCCCTTTTCGTTTTCGGGCCTTCTCAGAGGTGCCAAAATTTACTTGCATTTTTGCCGAATCTTAATAATATTTTAATAAGAAGCTTTGAAAAAATCAGGATTTCTGACACAGATAATTGCCCGCAACAAAATAAGCTAAACAAGTTGTGACAAAAGTTAATTTGCTATTAATATAGGGTCACTTTACAATCAATTGAAAAATATGTTATAACGTTACGTTTTTCTATTATTGATCCTCATCCCTTGGGGGTGGGTTGAAAAAAGTTAAATAATAAAATCCGATTTTTTCGAAGCTTTTTTATAAACAGAATCCCATTTCCCGCGAGGTGAAACAATGACAATCGCAATCCCTGGAAAACCAACCCTTGAGTTAACCCATCTGGTTCTGGATATGAACGGGACCCTCTCTTTGGACGGGGAAATCCCCGGCTCCGTGCGTGAGCGGTTGGTGGCTCTTGCCCCTCTGTTTAAAATTCACCTGTTGACAGCCGACACATTTGGAACAGCCCGGCGTGAGGCATCGGACCTGCCTTTATCGTTTGTAAAGGTGAGTCAGGAGGGCTATCTGGATAAACTGGTTTTTGTTCGGGAATTGGGTCGTAACCAGACCGTGGCAATTGGGAACGGCTTTAATGATCACCTCATGTTAAAAGAGGCGGCTCTGGGCATCGTTGTTTTGGGGCCCGAAGGAACGCATCCCCTTGCCCTTTTGAATGCGGATATTATCGCTTCGCGCATTGAGGATGCTCTGGATTTATTGCTTCATCCGAAACGGATTACGGCGACACTTCGCACATAAAAAACAAAAAATCGACATAAAATGAATCTCCGGGAGGACGCATGAAAGCAGTCATCATGGCGGGCGGATTTGGCACACGGCTAAAACCCCTGACCAACAACCTTCCCAAACCCATGGTACCGGTTGCAAACAAGCCAATGATGCAGCACATCGTTGAATTGCTCAAAAAACACGGGCTCACAAGAATCATTTCTCTGCTCTTTTACCAGCCCGAAAAAATCCGGAGCTATTTCAAGGATGGCTCTGCTTTCGGCGTAGAAATGAATTACAATCTCTCCAATGATGATTACGGCACGGCCGGAAGCGTGAAAAATGCCGAATGGTTCTTGGACGACCGTTTTCTGGTGATTTCCGGAGATGTGTTAACCGACTTTGATCTCTCAAAAGCCATTCGCTTTCATGAAGAAAAGAAAAGTCTGGCCACTCTGGTTCTGACCCGCGTTACCAATCCTTTGCCGTTTGGTGTGGTCATTACGAATGAATCCGGACGGGTGGAGCGTTTTCTGGAAAAACCGACCTGGGGGCAGGTGTTCAGCGATACGGTCAACACGGGCATTTACATTCTGGAACGAAGCGTGCTGGATTACATCCCGGAAAAATCGGATTTCGATTTCAGCAAGAATCTGTTTCCCCTTTTGATGTCGGAGGGAAAACCCATCTACGGCTACATTGCCGAGGGTTACTGGCAGGATGTGGGGGATTTGAAGCAGTACCAAACGGCACAATTGGATGTGTTGGAGGGGAAAGTAAAGATAACCATTAACGGTACAAAAATCGGGGAAAACTGGTTTGGTAAGAATTGCAAAATCGGCGAAAAAGCGGTTATCGAAAAGGGCGCCATTATCGGCGACAATTGTGAAATCAGGGATGGGGCGTTTGTTTCCCGCTCGGTTATCGGCAGCAACAGTTTCGTCGGAGACGGGGCTCAGGTGCGCGACACCGTCCTGTGGGAAAATGTAACGGTCGGTCCCCATGCATCGCTTCTGGCGGACGTGGTGGCGGATCATTCGACCATCGAGAATGAGGCCATTCTTGAAGAAAATGTATTCGTAAGCGATCATTCCAAAATCGGTGCCCGTTCTCTGCTTAAAGCCAATATTAAAATCTGGCCGAACAAGGAGATTGAAGAAGGTGCCGTACTCACGTCCAGTTTTATCTGGGGCGATCGCTGGCTTCGGGAGCTTTTTGCCAATTCCCGCGTCACCGGGATCATCAATCTGGAGATGTCGCCGGAGTTTGGCGCCAAATTGGGGGCAGCGTACGGGGCCTACCTGGGCAAGGGGAAACATGTGCTTTCCAGCCGCGATTCCTCCGAAGGCGCCCGGATGATCAATCGGTCGCTTATTTGCGGGTTTATGTCGTCGGGTGTCCACGTGGATGACCTCCGCATTGCTCCGATTCCGATTGTGCGCTATCAGCTTCATCTGGGAAAAGAACAGGGGGGCATTCATGTCCGGCAATCCCCGAAGGACGAGCGAAAAGTGGATATTATCTTTTTCGATTTTGATGGAAAGGATTTGCCGGTAAATAAGACCAAATCCGTTGAACGATTGT
The DNA here is from genome assembly GCA_013151735.1 of Calditrichota bacterium. NCBI lineage: Bacteria > Pseudomonadati > Calditrichota > Calditrichota bacterium. The sequence goes on from JAADHR010000050.1 coordinate 37,378, forward strand.
TTATGCAGGAGGATTTTCCGCGCGCCTCCTTTCGGGAAGTGGGGAAGTTGGATTTTCCCGTGCGCGTGATGGAATCCTACACGGAAGATTACCTGAAACACATCAACACGGATGCCATCGAACAGGCGCGCTACAAAATTGTTATCGATTATTCCTACGGAGCGTCTGGGCTGGTTCTGCCGTCGATTTTGGGCTCGATGGATTGCGAAGTCATTTCGGTGAACGCCTATTTGGATGCCCATCGGGTGTACCGGCGGTGGGAGGATTTTCGCTACGGGATGCTTCAGCTTTCGAATATCGTCACCTCTCTAAAAGCAGATGTGGGGTTTTTGATTGATGCGGATGCCGAAAGTCTGACGGCGGTGGATGAAAACGGAAAGTATTTCAGCAATGAATATTTGCTGCTTCTGGTGACGAAATTGTTCCTTCAAACCTACCACCCGAAGAAAATTGCCATTCCGGTAAATGCTCCCGCAGCCATCGATCGAATAGCAAAAGATTCCGGGACGGAGGTTATAAAAATCCGTGCCGATCACCGTTCCATGATTGAGGCAAGTTTAAAGGAGAAGGCAGAATTTGTGGGCGGTACGCGCGGGGGATTTATTTTTTCGGATTTTCATTTTGCGGCAGATGCCATGTTTTCGATGGCGAAAATTCTGGAATTAATGGCGTTGAACAAGATCCATCTGGGAGACCTCGCAAAAAGCATTCCTCCGCCCATTATGGGACGTAAAGAAGTCGCCTGCAGCTGGGAATTAAAAGGGCGTGTCATGAGGCGGCTGATTGAGGATACCAAACATCAAAAAAGAGAACTGGTTGACGGCGTAAAAATTATCTGTGATGATGCGTGGGTACTGGTTGTTCCGGATCAGGAAACACCGCAATTTCACATCACGGCAGAGGCCCAAAACCGCGATCGTGTGGATGCCCTTCTTGTGGAATATGAGGCCAAAATTCAGGAATGGCAAAACGTGTAGCCCTGCTGCACGGGTGCCTGTCCCAATCGAAAAAACCGGAGGTTGGCGGATGGTGTTGGAGTGGAAGGGAGCCTCCGAAACGCGCGGGTTCAAGAAAAGGTATTTTTCGGACGAAAAAAGGAATAATCATGAAAAATAGACTGGTTGTGGCCGCAATGGCAATGGCCGTTCTCGTTTCATTCTCGTGCAAAAAGGACGCACACATGTCGAAAAAATATGATCCGGCCCTGAGGCATCTTTTGGAATCGGCCTCAATTGAATCGTCTTCCGGGACGTCTATCCCCATCATCGGAACGTGTTCTTCGGAAATCACCGATTCGCTACGAGCCGTTCTGGAAAAGGCCGGTGCACGCGTGGGAACGATTAGCGGACGGTTTTTCACGGCGGACATTCCGAGATCAAAATTGGAAAAAATAGCCTCACTTTCTGAAGTACGCTACTTACAATTGGCACCCAAAGCAAAACCCACAAAATAAGGTTGATGAATGATGATACTGAGTCTTAAAAGAGGTACAGCCCTGGCCATTTTTTTATTTTTTGGTTTTACCACGCTTTTCGCGGGGACGTTATCCAAAAATTCAAAAGTATCTCCTTACGTAAAAGTGTTGATGGATCGTCTGGAACAGAAAAATATTTCCGTGTCCGATTACAGCGCCCTTGGATTGGAAAAAGCGGAACACGGTTTAAGGATTTCCCTTCTTCTGACCAAAACGGATGAATCTTCTCTGCGGGCAAAAATCCAATCGATCGGGGGCGATGTGGGATCGGAAGATGGAAAATTCTTAACCGCATACATTCCGGAAAACCGTGTGGCAGATGTTGCCGGATGGGATGATATTGCTTACATCACCCACTACTTGCCGGCGCGTCCGGTGCTGGATGTAAGTTCCCGGGTGATTCAGGCCAATTGGGTGCACGACGGGCAATCGCCGCTTTCACGCGGATACAAGGGGAAGGATGTTATTATTGGAATTGTGGATTCCGGTGTGGATTGGTCCCATCCGGGGTTCAAAAATGCCGACGGCACCACGCGGATTCTTTATATTTGGGACCAAACCGCGTCAGGAACAAAACCAGCCTTTTTCAATTATGGAACCGAGTGGACCTCCAGTCAAATCAATGCCGGTAACTGCACGGAAATTGACGGACCCGGCAGTTCGGGACACGGAACCCACGTGACGGGAATTGCCGCCGGGAATGGGCGTCCCGATGAAAAATATGTGGGAATCGCGCCTCAGGCCGATATTATTGTGGTGAAAACGGATTTCGATTTTAATCACATTATCGATGCGGTCGAATACGTATTCCGGCGTGCGGGGGCACTGGGGAAACCGGCTGTGGTAAATCTGAGTCTGGCCACTCAGCAAGGGCCCCACGATGGTACCACCACCCCTGAGCAGATGCTGGCAAGTAAAATAGGCAAAGGCCGGGTTATTGTGGCGGCGGCTTCCAATGAAGGGAACATCAATGTACATGTCTCCTACTCAATTGCCAACCAGGAAAGAGCCACCGGGTTTGTGGCCTATTCCAACGATACACACGACGTGGATGTGGATGTTTGGTATTCCGGCGGAAATATCGATGTCGCTCTGGCAGGTCTGGATGAGAATTTAAACGTCTTGACATCCAGTGCATGGGTCAGTCCGGGGGGGCGGATTGCCAATCGAACCTTTTCTGCTAACGGCACAACCTACGGTATTTACACCATTGATGCCACAGAGACCAACAATCCGTTTAACGGACTCCGTCACGTGTATATTGAAATTACCAATGCCAACGGATCCTATGATTTCACGTCGGATGTCATTACCTGGGTCTTGAAAACGCGGGGAACCGGTACGCTCAACGCCTGGGTTTACGGGGATAACGGAGAATTTGATTCCTTCTCCGGGACGATGAACGGCCTAACCTTTGTCGGCGGTGATAACCGGTGTAGTGTTGGAATGCCGGCCACATCCGATGCCCTGATTGCGGTGGGGTCATTTGTCACCAAAACCCGGTGGACAAGCCAGGACGGGAATACGTACCAGGTGAGCAACGCACCCCTCATAGGCGACATCTCCCCGTTTTCCAGCCGGGGACCCACCCGGGACGGCCGCATCAAACCGGATGTTATGGCACCCGGTGAAGTCATTGCCTCCGCTATGTCTGCAGATGCCAACCTGATGACGACCTCTCCGCAAAGGGTTTTGCCCGGCGAAAAGTATCTGGTTTTACAGGGCACCAGTATGGCCTCTCCTCACGTGGCGGGGGTTGCGGCTCTCATGCTGGAAAAGGACCCCGGATTAACGGCTTCGCTGATTAAAAATTTTCTCAAACAGACGGCTTCATCCGATACCTACACCGGAACGCCTCCCAACAACGATTGGGGGTATGGTAAAGTAAATGCGTTTCGGGTCATGTCCTTTCTGGCCACGAATGTCCAGAACCCAAAACAAGCCGCTATTCCCGAAAAACTGAACCTGATGGAGGCGTATCCCAACCCGTTTTCGGCTGTTGGGCAACAGCTGGCCGTAATTTCTTACGACCTGCCGCGGGAAGGAACGGTTCGGCTTCGAATGGTGAATCTTCTGGGGCAAACCGTAAGGATGTTTACGCCGGGAAAACAGGCCGCAGGAAGGCACCGTATTTTTTGGAACGGCCGAAACGAACAGGATCAGATCGTGCCTTCGGGAATCTATTTTTACGAACTCACTGCGGGACACGTGCATCAGATCAAAAAAATGGTGCTGGTACGGTAGAACAGGTAACAAGCTGCAACGATCATTGAGCCTTTCAACTTCGCTCAGGGCGCGATCAATCAATCGTTACGCGAAAGTTTACCGGTCGTTATGTGGGATGTTACGGGTCATTGAGTTATGTGAGATGTTACGGGTCGCTGAGTTATGTGAGATTTTACGGGTCGCTGAGCGGAGTCGAAGCGACTGCAAAAAAAACCATTCTTTCAGAAGATTGCGTATTTGAAAAATTTAGGGTTCTACTGGAATTTTTGTGAATCTTTTTTCTTGAAACACGAAAAGCATTCTATTTCCGACCCTCCCTCCGGCCCCCTCCCTGAGATCAGGGAGGGAGAGTCAGGGGGTGGGTTCAAAAGGCCCGGTTCTATTTCCAAAGAGAGTGTCTTTTCCATAAAAAAGCCAATAGAACCATCTTTTGAATTTAGGCTTTCGAAGTAACAGGGAGGGTTGTCCGAGGAAATTTTACTGGAGGGGAAAGTAAGAAATGCCTGTTTTCTGTCTGACAAAGAATTTCATTGATTAGATTTCGTGGAAACAAATCCACAAAAATTCCAGTAGAGCCTAATTTATTAAACGCAAGGCTTCCTTATAACTCAATTTATCAAGTTGTGTATGTTTTGTAAATTCTATAACCCAATTGGAATTAACCTTGCTGTATTGCCTTAAAATCCAACCGATAGCTTTATTGATAAAAAACTCTTTTGAACCAAGCAGGGAATTGATTATATAGGCTAAAAACTCTGTATCTAATTCATTTTCGTAATTCAGTTGAAAAAGAATTGAAGTTCTTTGCAACCAAATATTATCAGAAGCAATCCATTTCTCAATATTTGTATTTCTTTGGTCAGGATAAATTTTAAAATATTCACCCACCAATTTGGGTGCAATAAAATCTACTGTGTCCCACCACGATTTATGAGTAATCATAAATTCAAAAAGTTTAATGTCGTTTTTATCAAACTGTTTGTTGTATTTTTCCGTTAATTCTTGTGCAAAATATTGATATTCTCTTTCAGGCTTTTCCCAAAGGATTTTTACAATCTTTTCTAAATTATTTTTAGGCGGTAAATAGTCTTTGGCAAAAAAGGGTTTTTGTA
>JAADHR010000051.1 GCA_013151735.1 Calditrichota bacterium
CGATTTGAATCTGCCGCTGGAAAAAGCGGAGTGGAAAACCGTGGTGCTGGACGAAACCAGCCAGGAGCTGGTCGTCCCGAACGGCAGCATCGGCCACCGCTGGGAGGGCAAGGGAACCTGGAACCTAAATGAGGTCGATCACACCGGGAAAAACTACGATCCCCAGATGAGCCTGCTGGGCAGCGAAGACGAGACCGTCACCCTGAATCTTCCCTATTTTGACGACCGGACACGCGCCGTGCTGCACCGTTCCGTGCCCGTCAAGCGGATTGAAATCAACGGCGAAACGCGTTACGTGGCCACCGTGTTCGACGTGATGCTGGCCAATTACGGTGTTCCGCGCAGCCCGGATGCCGAAGGGTATCCAAAGGACGAGACCGATCCGAGTCCGTACACGCCCGCCTGGCAGGAACCCTTTACGGGCATCAAAGCCGAGCAGGTGCTTCAACTGGCCCGCGAATTCGCCCAGAATGCCATCGACACCAAGGGCCGCTCCATGATCATCATGGGCGCGGGCATCAATCACTGGTTTCACGCAGATATGACCTACCGCACCATTTTGAATCTGGTGCTGCTTACCGGCTCTCAGGGCGTGAACGGCGGGGGATGGGCGCATTATGTGGGGCAGGAAAAGGTCCGCCCGGCTGAAGGCTGGCAGACGGTGGCGTTTGCCCGGGACTGGTCCATGCCGCCGCGCCTGCAAAATGCCACGTCCTATTATTATTTCGGCACCGATCAATTCCGCTACGAGGAAATTCCGATGAGCGAACTCACGGCTGCCACCATCGGGAAGCCGCGTTACGAGCATCCGGCGGATTACAACGTGCTCTCCGTGCGGCTGGGCTGGTCGGCGTCGTACCCGCAGTTCAACCGCAATTCGTTGAAACTGGCCGACGACGCCCGGAAGTCGGGCGCAAAAACCAGCGATGACATCATCCGGCACGTGGTTCGCGAATTAAAAGACAAAAAGCTGGCGTTTGCCCTGGAAGACCCGGATCATCCGGTGAATTTTCCCCGGACGCTGTTTGTGTGGCGGGCCAATCTGATCTCCAGTTCGGGTAAAGGGCACGAGTATTTTCTGAAGCATTTTTTGGGAACCCATCAGGGCGTGCTGGCCACGGAATCCCGGGAGCTGCGCACCACGCAGGAAGTAACCTGGCGGGATCAGGCGCCGGAGGGCAAACTGGATTTGCTGGTCAATCTGGAATTCCGCATGTCCGGTACCGCCCTGTATTCGGACATTGTGCTGCCGGCGGCCACCTGGTACGAAAAAACGGACATCAGCAGCACGGATATGCACCCGTACGTGCATCCGTTCAATCCGGCGATTTCGCCGCCGTGGGAGGCCAAATCGGACTGGGGCATCTTCAAGAGTCTGGCCAAGCGGGTTTCCCGGATGGCACAGACCCATTTGCCGGACGTGCAAACCGATCTGGTGGCCGTGCCCCTGCTGCACGATTCTCCCGGAGAAATCGCCCAGCCTTTTGGCCAGGTGAAGGACTGGACCAAAGGCGAGGTGGAGCCGGTTCCGGGCAAAACCATGCCCAAATTTGTGCTGGTTGAACGGGATTACACCCGGATCTACGACAAGTTCGTTTCGCTGGGACCGCTGGTGGAGAAGAATCCCGTGGGCGCGCACGGCATTTCCTGGTCGGCTAAAGAGCCGTTCGAGCAGTTGAAACGCCTTTTGGGGACGCACCGCACCGGGGCCAACGCGGGGCTGCCGGATATTTCGGAAGCACCGAAGGTGATCGAAGCGATGCTGACTTTGTCCAGCGCCACGAACGGCAAAATGGCGGCAAAGGCCTGGGAGGCGGAAGCGCAAAAAACCGGCCTGCCGCTGGAAGGCTTTGTTCAGGAGCGGGAGGCGGAACGCTTTACGCTGGAGACGATTACCGCCCAGCCCAAAGAAGTCATTTCCACGCCCGTGTTTACCGGCACGAATAAGAACCGCCGCTACTCCCCGTTCACCATCAATATCGAACAATCCGTGCCGTTTCGCACGTTGACCGGCCGCCAGCATTTTTATCTGGATCATGAAATCATCCTGGAGTTCGGCGAAGGGCTGCCGGTGTACAAGCCCACGCTTTCCACCCAGCCGTTCGCTAAAATCGACCGCATTCCTGCGGAATCGGGCAAGACCATCGCCCTGAAATATTTGACGCCCCACGGCAAGTGGAACATTCACAGCATGTTTTACGACAATCTCCACATGCTCACGCTGTTCCGCGGCGGCCCCACGGTGTGGCTCAATCACGAGGACGCCGCCCAGATTGACGTGCGGGACAACGATTGGATCGAGGTGTACAACCGCAACGGCGTGGTGGTGGCCCGGGCTGTGGTCAGCCATCGCATGCCACGGGGCACGACCTACATGTACCATGCGCAGGATCGCACCCTGAACACGCCGGGGTCGGACATCACCCACCTGAGCGGCGGCACGCACAACAGTCCCACCATGGTGCACGTGAAGCCCACGCATTTCATCGGCGGGTACGCCCAGCTCAGTTACGGATTTAATTACTACGGCCCCACGGGCAATCAACGAGACCTGAAAGTTTTCATCAGAAAATTGAAAAAGGTGGTTTGGCATGAAGATTAAAGCACACGTCGCGATGGTGATGAACCTGGACAAGTGTATCGGCTGCCACACGTGCAGTGTGACCTGCAAGAACACCTGGACGAACCGCCAGGGCGCCGAGTACATGTGGTTCAACAATGTGGAAACCAAACCGGGCATCGGCTATCCGAAGGATTGGGAAAATCAGGACAAACACAAGGGCGGCTGGGCGCTTAAAAACGGCAAGCTGCAGCTCAAATCCGGCGGACGATTTTCGAAATATCTGAATATCTTTCACAACCCCGATTTGCCCACGCTGGACGATTATTACGAGCCCTGGACGTACGATTACGAGAAGCTGACCAGCAGTCCGGCCAAAAAGCACCAGCCCGTGGCGCGGCCCCGGTCGCAAATCACCGGCAAGACGATGGAAATCAAATGGGGCCCGAACTGGGAAGACGATCTGGCCGGCTCCAAGGAAACCAGCCATCTGGATCAAAATCTGCAAAAGATCGAGGAAGAAATCCGGATGGAGTTTGAGGAAGCCTTCATGATGTACCTGCCGCGCATCTGCGAGCACTGTCTCAATCCGTCCTGCGTGGCAGCGTGTCCGTCCGGTGCGATGTACAAGCGGGAGGAAGACGGCATTGTGCTGGTGGATCAGGAGGCGTGCCGGGCCTGGCGTTTCTGCGTGTCGTCCTGCCCGTACAAAAAGGTCTATTTTAACTGGAAAACGCACAAAGCGGAAAAATGCACCTTTTGTTTCCCGCGGATTGAAGCGGGTTTGCCCACGGTTTGTGCCGAAACCTGTGTGGGGCGCATCCGTTACATTGGCCTGGTGCTGTACGACGTGGACCGGGTGCAGGAAGCCGCCTCCGTTCCGGACGAGAAAGAGCTGTACCGCGCGCAGCAGGGGGTGTTCCTGGATCCCAACGACCCGGACGTGATCCGGCAGGCCCGGGAAGACGGCATTGCCGACGACTGGATTGAAGCGGCTCAGAAATCGCCCATCTACAAACTGGCCATCGAGCAGGGCATTGCATTGCCGCTGCACCCGGAATACCGCACGCTGCCTATGGTCTGGTACGTGCCGCCGCTCAGCCCCATTATGAAGGTGTTCGAGGGGAAATCGAAAGCGGCCGATGCCGGTGATATTTTCCCGGCCATCGACGAAATGCGCATTCCGGTTCAGTACCTGGCCAATATGCTGACGGCAGGCAACACGGAGGTGGTGCGTACGGTGCTGAAGAAGATGGTGCTCATGCGTCAGGTCATGCGGGCCAAGACCCTCGGTAAGCCGTTTGATGAACATGTGCTGGAAGAGGTCGGCCTGAGCCTGCAGACGGTTGAGGAGATGTACCATTTGCTGGCCATTGCCAATTATGAGGATCGGTTTGTGATTCCCACGGCGCACAAGGAAAAGTACGAAGATCTGTACACTGGCCAGGGCATGACGGGGTTCGAATTCAGCGAGGGATGCAGCACGTGTATTTAAAGTGGCCTTTGACGAATTGGACGTGCCGGGGACGTCTGAAAAACAGCGGAGCTGTTTAACATTTGTAGATTCATTGCGGGATGTAAAAAGAGTGAACCCCGAAGGGGTTCAACACGAGCGGGTTTGCCTGTGTTCAACACCTTCGGTGTTGAGATCGTTTCTGTTGGTTGTAACTTCTACAAATGTTTAACCCACTTCGTGGGTTTTAATACGCTCCGACGTTTAAAGGGAATTCCGGAATAAGAATGGACAGACGCGAATTTTTCAAACTCATGTCCGTGCTGCTGCACTATCCGGATGAAACGGTCCGCGCTCTGGATTGGCAGGCCGTGGCTGCCGAATTGGACAATTCCGAATGGGCTGAAGCGCTGGATGCATTCGGGAGCTATTTCCGGCAGACGCCGCTGGAGACGCTCCAGGAAAATTACGTACGTACGTTTGATTTCAACGACCAAACAACCCTGTATCTGACGTATTCCAAATTGGGCGACGAGAAGGAACGGGGACAGGCGCTGGCCGAGCTGAAACAGATCTACAGCGATGCGGGATTGACGCTCAGCTCCACCGAGTTGCCGGATTACCTTCCGCTGGTTCTGGAATTTGTTTCTCAGGCCGACGCGGAAATCGGGATCGATCTGCTGCGCCGTTTTCGGGAACCCATTGCCCGCACGCAGCAGGCGCTCGCCGCCGGGGAAAGTCCCTACGCGCTTTTGTTGGAAGGACTTTTGATCGAAATAGACCGCACCCTCTCAGAAGGAGTTTTGTGATGAATGATTTGAATCAATTTCTCTGGGTCATTTTCCCTTACGTGATGCTCACCATTTTTGTCGTGGGGCACATTTACCGCTACCTGACCGATCAAATGGGGTGGACATCCGAATCGAGTGAATTTTTGGAGAAGAAGAGCCTGCGCTGGGGCAGCCTGTTGTTCCATTACGGAATTCTGCTTGTTTTCGGCGGGCATGTGGTGGGATTACTGGTGCCCAAGTCCATTTTGGCCACTGTCGGCGTTAGTGACGAAGCGTACCATTTGGTTGCCGTTTATTTTGGCGGAGCCGCCGGTGTAGTCACCGTGATCGGCCTGTTTTTGCTGCTCGTCCGCCGCTACGGAGATACACGCGTCTCCGTAACCAGCAACTTTGGCGATAAATTTATCGCCCTGCTCTTGTTTTTGGTGATCGGCTTCGGAATTTACAACACGCTTGGATTCAATCTTTTTGTTGGCGGCTTTGATTACCGTACAACCATTTCACCGTGGCTGCGCGGGCTGATCGTCTTTTCCCCGAATCCGAACCTCATGCTCGGTGTGCCGTTGGTGTACCGGCTGCACGTGATTTTCGCCTTTCTGGTTTTTGGCGTCTGGCCCTTTACCCGGCTGGTTCACGTGTGGAGCGTACCCATTGCCTATCTCACGCGCAGCCCGATCATCTACCGAAAGCCGTGCGGGCAAACACCGTAGCGAAAGAAATTTTTGTATTTATTCACCGTAGAGCCGCAAGATCTTCCGGCTCTACAGTTAAAAATCGGATCGTTTTACCACGAAATCTCCTGTGCGGGCACCTACCCGGCCGGCGACCAAATTGCATTTGATAACCAGAAGAAAATACACCGGGCGCGGCGCATCAATGAGCCCCTCCAAATTGCCTTGTCCCTTGGAAATAACCACATCCGCATTCAGAAACTCATTTTTAAATTCCGCTGAAGCCGTTTCCCAAACGGCACCCGGGGCGTCATCGCCCGTTGTGATGATTCTGGCCAGCCGGTCCAGCCCAACCCGTTTGGCGTCCTCCAGGGTGGCATCATTTAAAACGGGCCGGCCGCGCACGGCAAAAAGGATATTGGGATGATGGATAGTTTCGATGAAAAGTTTATCCAACACAATTTCGCCGCAATTGTCCCCCACGTAAAGCACCGTGGATGCCTTTTGCAGATCACGGCGCAGCCGGGGAGAATCGTCAATGGCCAGTTCTGCTTGCACGACGCGATGGATTGTATCCATGACATCCAGCTGATGCTGCGGACCAAAATCGATCACATTGCCGGCGATGGCCAGGCGCATGGCCATGTCGAAGGGATCGTCAGCCCTTTCAACCTGGTGTTTGAAATCCTCGTACAGATTCAGCATCATCTGATTGGTTGTTTCTTTAATCTCCTTGTAGGGGTCGGGATTTTTAAGGACATTCCGTATCATCCGGTGCATTTCCCGGCCCAAAGCCGGCGGGGATTGATGGTAATCGGCCTTCGCCAGAAAATCCAGCAGGGATCGCATGGCCGGTTCGTTTTCGGAATCGGGCAAAATACCGGATTTCAGCAATCGCAAAAAGCTGTTGACAATGCAGGGGATGCAGTCCAGTGAAAGATTCAATTTTCGTTCCTTTTAGCGTTCTGCTGTGGCCAGCTTTTTGGAGAGATTCTTAATCATATCCTCACTCATTTTATCCAGGTCAAAATGGGGTTTCCATCCCCATTCTTTTTGGGCTGCGGAATCGTCGAGACTTCTGGGCCATGAGTCGGCAATTTTTTGTCGAATGGGATCCACCTGATAGTCCATTTCAAATTCCGGAATAAATTTTCGAATGGATTGGGCCATATCTTCCGGCGAGAGGGACATGGCATGGATATTAAAGGCGTTGCGATGGATTAAATGAGGAGGCGGGGCTTCCATCAGTTCAATGGCCGCACGGATTGCATCCGGCATGTACATCATCGGCAGTTGTGTGTCCGGTTTCAAATAGCAGACGTATTTTTTTTGAAGGATTGCCTGATAATAGATGTCCACGGCAAAATCTGTGGTCCCTCCGCCGGGAAGGGTGCGATAGCTGATGAGGCCCGGATAACGCAATCCTCTTGTATCCACGCCAAATCGGGCGAAATAGTAATCGCAGAGCAATTCTCCCGAAACTTTGGTAATGCCATAGATTGTGGTGGGGCGCTGCAGCGTGTCCTGGGGTGTTTTGATGGCGGGTGTATTGGGGCCGAAGGCGGCAATGGAACTCGGAAAAAAGACGCTGCAATGGGCGGTTCGGGCAATTTCAAGCACATTCGTCAAGCAGGTCATATTGACCTGCCAGGCTTTTTGGGGGTCGGTTTCGGCAACGGCCGACAAAATCGCCGCGAGATGAAAAATGGTGTCCGGTTTGTAATCGTTTACCAGACTTAGAACGGCATTTTTTTCCATGCAATTGATTTTGTGGAACGGGCCTGCCTGAGATATCTCTGGATTGGGATGGTCTTTAATATCCGCAGCAATTACCGCGTCATTCCCGAATTTTTTGCGAAGCGACAACGTCAGTTCGGAACCAATCTGTCCGGCAGCACCAAGCACTAAGACCTTTTCCATTGTTCGTTCCCTTTTCTGTTTTTATGTGATTTTCATGCTCGACATGTTTTTGTGGTCGTTAAATGACAAATAAGTTCACTCCAAAAACACGGAGTTGCACACACGATGCTAATTTAATTTCAATAAAATCAATTCGCCAAAATTCGTGAAATTAGTGGGCAAAAGTTTTTTAGAGCAGACTCATAAATCGATAGATTATTATCAATGTACGAATGCATACCTTATTTTTCAACAATAAAAATGGTTTTTGCTTGATTTGACACCCGGAAAAACAGGAAGAACAGAAGGGTGAAACAAGACAGATTTTTTGAAAAAATATCCTTTGCAACCCTACGCATTTATTAATCAATTTGAAAGGACGTGTCATTACAAATGGACTCAAATTCGTATGGCCGCGAATGCGCGAGCGAACCTTTGCAGAGGGACCCGTTATTTAAATGCCGGCGGCGTGTCGAATTCATTTTGATTTTTTCATTTTTATTTGTTACATTTGAGTGGATTTGTTTCCCCCGTAACCGCAATGCATTCTTGGGTTCCAAAACACATTAAACGTATTGGGAGGTTTTATGCAATTACGACCAATCCCTTTTGGGTTGTTGATTTTTGCAATCCTAATTTCTCTATTTTTACCGGCCTACGGACAGAATGATCTTTCAAGACTTTTCCTTCCCCCGGATTTTCAGGCAAAACGGATCAGCAGTTCTGCTGCGGATTTAAACAGTAACGGCGACTCCCGGTTAATTGCACCGGGCAAAACCCTGGTGCTGGCTGATCTGGACGGACCGGGAATCATTTCACACATCTGGGCCACCGTTGGATCGTCCGATCCGTTTTGGGGGCGATCTCTGGTGCTGCGAATTTACTGGGACGGCGCTCCTGAACCCAGTGTGGTGGCCCCATTCGGAGATTTTTTTGGTGTTGGCCACGGTGCCCTGACGTCATTTAATTCGGCGGTCGTGACTCGATCTTCGTATGGCCGCGCGGTCAATTGCTATTGGAAGATGCCATTTCGAAAACACGCCAGAATTACCGTGACCAATGAGTCGACAGTGTTTCCAACGGAATCCTTTTATTATCAGGTGGACTGGCAAAAGTGGCCCGAACTGCCGAAGGATATCCTCTATTTTCATGCACGGTATCGACAGGCCATGCCCGCGGGCCCGGGCGATTACACCATCCTTGAAACAACAGGCAAAGGGCAGTATGTGGGTACGGTCTATTCTGTTCAGGAAATGGAGACGGGCTGGTTTGGAGAGGGGGACGATCGATTTTATATTGACGGAGAGACAACGCCATCACTCCGCGGAACGGGAACCGAAGATTATTTTGGTGACGGCTGGGGATTGCGCCAGTTTTCACGTCCCTATTATGGTGCGTCTTTGTGGGAAGGCTATTTCCCCGGCGATCGTGTGACGGCTTACCGCTGGCATATTCCGGATCCGGTGACGTTTAAAAAATCAATCAAAGTGACCATCGAGCACAAAGGAAGTGTGTACACGGACACCGGTCAGCACCTTGGTCAATCTATTGAGCGGCCGGATTGGATCAGCTCGGTGGCTTTCTGGTATCAATGGCCGCCCAGAACATTTCACACGCCGATTGCGCCTGTGGAAAAGCGCCTGGCACCCTACCGTATTTTGAAGGCGAGCGAGCTGGGAATCCAGGCTGATCCTCCCCGGCATCTTAGCAAAAATAAATTCAGTGTGGATTATTCTCCCATGGTTCCGGATGCTAAACTCAGCTTTACTTTTCGGATAGCTGAGAAGGGCCGCTATCAGGTGAATGCCCTCATTTCTTACTCGGTTTTTGGAAGTCGGTATCAGCCCTTTCTGGACGATCAACCGGCAGGCCCGGTTCTCGATCTGTGTGTTTCCGGGCAGGCTCCGATCTGGACGCGTTTCGATTTGCATGACCTTGAACCTGGTCCACACACACTCCGATTTGAAGGACGAGGCGCGTCCCCGCACAAGCGAACCCTGGTGCCGCCCACTTATGGCATCGGAGTGTATGACATCATTTTACTTCGGCTTGAAGATATGAAGGGATATCATCAAGCGCTTCGAAGAATGCTGAGAAAATAGACGGCCGTTGAATGGACTGGGGAATTTGGACTACTTCAGCCGCCAATGTGTGCCCATGAGAGAAGGCTTTTCCCCGGGGTGTGCCACCTCGTAATACACCGTCCAGATCGAACCGTCCTTCAGTTGCACGGAAGCCGGATAGCCCAGGTCGCCCGTCCGGCCATTTTCGATAATGGCCCGGGTAAGCATGATTTCGTGTGCCACATCCCAGGTTTTCCCGCCGTCTTTACTGATACACGCCCGCTCGGAGTAGGGCTTTTTCCGAACCCCGTACACCACCAAAAGCCAGCCGTTTTTCAGTTGAATTAAATGAGGCGGGTACCCCCAGATGGGGGTTTTGTGGGTAACCGTCCAGGTGTGGCCGCCGTCTGTGCTTTCGGATTGCCTCAGAAATCGCTGGGACATGTCCTTAGGTTGATAGCGGAACATGGCCACGAGTTTGCCGTTTTTCAGCTCCACCACGTGGGGTTCGTAGTACACCTTCAGGGAATCGCCGGGGGGAACAGAGATCTTGGAAATCAGGTGCCAGGTTTTCCCGTCGTCAGTAGATTCCTCCACGCCGACGCCGTGTTTGCCGTTGAAGGTGGCGCTCCCGATGTAAAGCAACCGTCCGTCACGGAGCTGGATGGGGCCATAGGGAGCCGAAACCTCCACACGGATGGGATCTCCCCAGGTTTTTCCACTGTCGGTTGAGCGGCGGATCCAGCTTCCCAGCCAGCGCTTGCGCG
>JAADHR010000052.1 GCA_013151735.1 Calditrichota bacterium
TTAGGGAATTTGTTGGTTACCATTTTATAGAAACGTTCAACCGCTCCGCGGTTGGGATGATGAATACCTCGGCGAGTGAAAGAGCGCTCCCTTCGGCTCCGCTCAGGGAGCGCATTTCAACAGGCTCGGGAACCGTGCCCAACTACTTGACAACCGGGATTTCGCGGGAAGAAAAAGCAATGAGCCATTAGCTATGAGCTATCAGCTATCAGCCATGAGCTTCATTTTTGTTGAAGGATTGGAGCTACGACCTACTGAGTTACTTCAACAGCAAAAGCTTTTTCGTGGCTGTAAATTCTCCTGCCTGAATCCGGTAAAAATACACCCCGCTGGGCTGGTTGGCGGCATTCCACGACACCGAGTAGCTGCCTGCATCCCTCTCTCCATCTATCAACCGGTCAACCAATCGTCCCAGCGAATCGTAAATGGCCAGATGAACCCGTTCCCGAACGGGTAAATGAACCCGAATTACGGTTTCCGGATTAAACGGATTGGGATAATTTTGTTCCAACCGAATGGATCGCGGCAAAAGCGATGAATGCTGCTCCGAAATGCCCGTTCGTTTCACCCACTTAAAATCCCCCACTACGGGTAAATGATCCGAAGCAGTCGTAGCGTCGGCTGCTTGAAGTCCGGCAACGGCAAGAGAGTCCTGATTCATTTCGGGTGTAAAAAGGACAAACTGGTGCAAGGGTTTCAGAACACTGTCCGTGTAGATCATGTAATCCAATCGTCCGGGATTGTAGGAACTGTGGGGACTGTACCAGGTAAACGCCAGAGGCCAGTTGGTGTGCCGGGGATCCAAATCAGCCAGAGATGTTCCATCCCAATCCGGAGAAAAAGACGGCCCGTATGTGCTATGATTCACAATCTCACCCGTCAAAAAGGTCTGCAACTGCTGTGCTTGACCCACCAGATTCATATCCCCGACAATCAGAATGGGCGTGTCCGGGGTAAGCGTCAGTTCGCCTCCCTGGGATTTTGCATCCCGAATAAATGCCATAATGTGGTCAATCTCCCTCTGACGCTGTTCATCCTTTCCACAGCATGGCGGATGGGCCACAATGTAAAGCAGCTCTTTCTCCCCGGCCGAGCGCAAATCCAATAAAAAGGCCCCATTCCCGTCAAGTGGAAAGGTTTTCAGGATTGGGTAACGGCTAACCACCAAAACGTCGGGATCCACTTTCGAGGCGTACCACTGCTTTCCGTTGGGAAGCGGCAAAAAGGAGGATACCTGTTTTGCAACCTGGGAAGCAGAATGGTCATAAATTTCTTCAAAACCAATGATATCGGGGGCAATCGCCTTCAAAATACGGGAAAATGAGGAGGCACGGGTATCATCAAATGGTCCGTCGTGAAGAACATTGTACGCCATGGCACGGAATGTGGCCGATGGGGACCGCCGAATGGAAAGTACAGGCATAGCGGGCTGGGCATTCTCACCCCAAATGTATGTGACCACCGAACCCGGGGCGGGCAATTGATCTCCCCCCGCATCGCGGAATACGATACGGATGGTGTCAGAGGAGAATACCCTTTCACCCCCCACTTCCGACAGCCAATCCAGAGCCAATTCAAATCGATTCGAAGATACGGTGGGTGCGGTTACCAAACCAATATCATTATGAAAAATAGCCTGCTGTTGTCCATTGCGATTTAAAAAGCCGTTCCGTTGCCCAAAGTTCCACTGCAAGTCCGCACCGATGCCATTTATCTTTTCACCGGTGTTGGAATTGTTATCCGTATCGATGAAAAGTGAAATGTTATTATCATTTTGAAGGATAATTTCACGACCCATTTCCACCGAAAGAAAAAGGAAACGGTTGTCATTGCCTGCCCAGAGCCGGCCAAAATCAATGCCATCTGATCCCCCGTCCCCTCGGGCGTCCGTGTAAAGGGGCTGACGGGAATTCCAGTCCGAAAAACGACCGTCAATGACAACAGCCGTCGACTGAGAGAAGAGCTTCCCTACCGGGGAAAAAGTGGCAGCCAACAGAAAAATAACAAGAACCATCACATGCCAACATCGCCTAAAATTGTTCATCCGTTTTCTCCAAAGCTTTGTGTGTAATCTGTAACAGACCGATACTTCACTAAAAAACTTCCTTAGTGAATATAGTTTCCCGCCAGTCAAAAATCAACAAAAACGACTTCATCAGGAATCGATCCGGATGACTCGTTTCATTTTTTGCTTGCCATTTTAAATATAATTGATTAGTTTTTTTATGGAATTCATGGACCCAATGAGCATGACGAGCGATTCGAAAACGGTTTGTGTTTCCAACTTTCGTGATTATCTTGCCCGACACATCTGTTCTCGTTACAATTTCGCAGAAGTCAGGGAAACGCCTGTTATGCTAACGTTTTCTTAAAGAAAGCCGGATACATCAATTCGACAGAACCGTCTTTCACGGACACCCAATCAATCAGAAAATTACGGATTAGATTATCTTTAAGCGTCCCAAAACAATGGTACACACGCACAAAAAAACCTCTTTACTCACACAGCTTATTTTTCTTGGTCTTATTCTGGGTGCTCTGGCCGGTACGGTTTTTGGTGAAAGCATTCTACCGGTGGCGGCACCGCTGGCTGAAATTTTCCTCCGTCTTCTGCGAATGGCGATAATGCCGCTGGTGATTTTTTCCATCATTTCCGGCGTTGTAAGTGTGGGCAATGCGGCCGGATTGGGACGCCTCACGCTGAAAACATTCACCTATTACGTGATTAGCAGTCTGCTCGCCATTCTCACCGGACAGATTCTGGTGAACCTGTTCAAACCGGGCGTAGGCGCCCATATCGGGCTCGAACAGGCACCGGCCCACCTCGCGGCTGCCAATCAAAACATGGTTGAGCTGCTCATTCGCATTATCCCCGAAAACCCGTTTCAAGCCATGGCCCGCGGCGATGTTCTGCCCGTGATTTTCTTTTCTATTCTTTTCGGATTTTTCATTACCCAGCTTAAGGAGAACGACAAAAAACAGCTGGGGGGGCTTTTTCAGGCCGGTTTTGAAGCCATGATGAAACTCACCCTCTTTGTGGTCTGGAGCGCGCCATTGGGGGTGTTTGGCATCATTGCAAAAATTGTGGCAAAAACCGGCTTCGGGGCATTCAAATCCCTGGGATTTTACTTTGCCATCGTGCTTCTGGGACTGGCCATTCACGCCTTTGTCAATCTGCCGCTTCTGATGCTCGCTGTGGCCCGAGTCAATCCCTTCAAGCATTACAAAGGCATGCCTTCGGCCCTGCTGACGGCCTTTTCCACCTGCTCCACCATGGTCACGCTGCCCCTCACCATGGAGGCGGTCACAAAGAATTCCCGGGTTTCGGAAAAGGTAGCCAATTTTGTGCTGCCCATTGGGGCTACGGTTAATATGGACGGTACAGCCCTGTACGAAGGCGTGGCCACCATTTTTATCGCCCAGGTGTACGGATTTCAGCTCAGTTTCGGAGCACAATTGATGGTGGTGCTTACCGCACTTCTGGCCTCCATTGGCGCCGCCAGTGTGCCCATGAGCGGACTGGTTATGATGTCCATTATTTTGAAGGCCGTGGGGCTCCCGCTGGAGGGGGTGGGAATTATTCTGGCGGTCGATCGGATTCTGGACATGTTTCGCACGATGGTGAATGTGCTGAGCGACAGCGTGGGATCGGTGATTGTTGCCCGATTGGAGGGTGAGTCGCTTCATGGAATGGGAGAACCCATTAATCAATAAAATTTTGCGTATTAGGGAGCCTAAAGGGAAAGGAGACCAACCATGCCGTATTTTGATCTTGGAAATTTCAAGCTTTACTACGAATTAAGGGGAAAAGGAGAACCCGTTATTTTTTCGCACAGCCTCGTGTGTGATCTGGACATGTTTGAAGCACAGGCCAAAGCCCTTTCCGATACGTTTTTGACCGTGAATGTGGACACCCGCGGCCATGGGCGCTCCGGACTGGCACCTAACGAGAACTGGACCCTGGAAGATATGGCCGAAGATTTTGTACCGCTTCTGAACCATCTCAAGCTGGGAAAAGTCCACTGGGTAGGCCTGTCGATGGGCGGCATGCTGGGACTCCGGCTGGCGCTGGCGCATCCGGATCGGGTTGCCTCTCTTGTGCTGATGGACACCTCCGGCCAGGCCGAACCGCCTCAGATGCACGGCATGTATATTCAAATGGCCAATCTCGTGCGGGCCGGCCAAATCGACAAAATCATGGACAATCTTCTGGGACTTTTCTTTTCGTCGTCCACACGGGAAAATCAGCCGGAACTGGTGACCCGCTGGCAGGAGAAATTCCTGCACATTCCGGTTGAGGGCGTGTACCGGGCCGCACTCGCTGTATTTAATCGAACGGATTTATCCAACCGTCTGAAGGACATCAGCGTACCCACACTGGTTGTTCGCGGAGAAGAAGACATGGCACGTCTGCCTGCAGAAAGCGATTTCCTGGTGCATTCCATTCCGAACGCGCGGCTGGAAGTGATCCCCCGGGCAGCCCACCTCTCGGCACTGGAACAGCCGGAAACAGCCACAAAACTTATTCGGGATTTTATTGGATCTATTTAATAATCAAGGATTTGCCATAAGATTAAAAGATACAAAAATTCGTACAATTAACGCTATTAGGCAGGAGGAAAAAACATGATTATTCGGAATTTACGGGACATTGAGGCCATCGAAAAGACACCCATCGAAAAAAACATCACCGCAAAAAATACCTATGAAATGATTCTGCAGGGTGCCCGGGGAAGCGAGACCAAAACTGCGCTCACATTTTTTCTGACCGGAAAAGACTACGAAAAACCGACTCACATCACGTACCAGCAATTGGTAGGACGCATTCACCAAACGGCCAATATGTTGCGGGATTTCGGCATCGGGCCAAATGACGTCGTCACAATTTTGCTGCCCAACATTCCGCATACCCATTTCGTTATCTGGGGCGGTGAAGCAGCCGGCATAATTAATCCCATTAATCCCATGCTGGAAGCACCGGCCATCAAAAACATCATGAATGCGGCCAAAACTAAAGTGCTGGTCGCTCTGGGGCCGGTTCCCGGAACGGACATCTGGCAGAAAGTGGAGAGCATCCGCAAGGACATCCCCACACTGAAAACGATTATTCAGGTGATGGGCCCCGGCGACGAAGCGAATGGCATCTACAATTACGACGCAATTATCGACAAATACAATCCGATGAAACTGGACAGCGGACGGCAGATCGGGCCGGATGACATTGCAGCCTATTTCCACACAGGCGGCACCACCGGGACCCCAAAATTGGCCAAACACACCCATTTTATGGAAGTCCACGATGCGTGGGCAATTACCATTGTAGCGGATGCAACACCCCATGACGTGTTCATGTGCGGTCTGCCCCTTTTCCACGTGAACGGGGTAATTATTACGGGATTGGCTCCGTTCTCCAAAGGGGCCACCGTTCTTCTGCCCAGTGCTGCCGGCTACCGCGACACCGATTTCATGATGAATTTCTTTAAAATTGTGGAGAAGTACAAGGTCACCTTTTTTAGTGCGGTTCCAACGGTGTATTCTGCGCTGCTGCAGATTCCAATGGGCGAAGCCGACGTCAGTTCTCTCAAATATGCCATCTGTGGTGCGGCTCCCATGCCCGTCGAAACCTTCACCGCTTTCGAAAAGAAAACCGGCATCAAAATTCTGGAAGGCTACGGTCTGACGG
This sequence comes from Calditrichota bacterium, assembly GCA_013151735.1. Classification (NCBI taxonomy): domain Bacteria; kingdom Pseudomonadati; phylum Calditrichota; species Calditrichota bacterium. Next base: position 5,684 of record JAADHR010000052.1, read on the forward strand.
AAGGCACCTGCGCCAGCTCCGTGAATCCCAAGGACGGTGAGCGCCGGGTAGGATCGATCGGCATTCGTTTTCCGTACCAGCCCATGAAAACAGTCATTCTGGATGAAAACGGCCAGTACGTCCGAGACTGCCAGCCTGACGAGCAGGGAATTATTGTCATCAAAGGCCCCAACGTGTTTCCGGGATACGTGCAGGAAGAACACAATCAGGGTATCTGGGTGCAGCCCGGCTGGTTTAACACCGGGGACATCGGCCGCGAGGACAAGGATGGCTATTTCTGGATTACCGGACGCGCCAAGGATCTAATTATTCGCGGCGGACACAATATCGATCCGGCCATGATTGAAGAACCGCTTTACCGGCACCCGGCAGTGGCATTGGCTGCAGCGGTAGGAAAACCAGACGCCTATGCAGGGGAGGTCCCTGTGTTGTACGTTACATTGAAAAAGGGTGCCCAGGCTACCGAAGAAGAGATCCTCGCTTATGCAAAGGAACAGATTGTAGAGCGCGCCGCTATCCCCAAACAGGTGTTCATTTTGCCGGAGATCCCGGTCACGCCGGTGGGTAAGATTTTCAAACCCGCCCTCCGCTGGGATGCGGCCAGACGGGCCTTCGAAGAAGCGCTCGCTGATCTGAAAAACACCGTTGCTTCTTTAAAAATCGAAGTCGGGCCACATCCGATTCACGGCACGATAGCTAAAATTACCGTTTCCGGTGATCAACAAGAAGCGGTTGAGCAGCAGATCCACGATTTGCTGAAGGATTTCACCATCCGGTACGACATTGTGTGGGAATAAAAATAATAACCTTGCGAAGGTTCCCAACCTTCGCAAGGTTTCTTCCCTCAACGAGCGGAACAAAATAACTTTTATGAAGAACCGCCCCTTTGGCAAAGGCATCGAATAAAAACCGTAGTAGGGAGCCGTATCAAAAGTCCTTTTTTTAGGAAAAAATGAGTATTTGTCATTGCGAGAAGTGAAGAATGAGCGACGAAGCAATCTCATAATAGATCCTAAATAATGGGATTGCACGCCAAAGGCGCATTTTCAATTTCGTCCACCTCAGGCGCACTCGCAATGACATGTCTCAGAAGAATGAGTAGCCGCAGGCTTCATGCCTGCGGTTTGGGGAAAATCAAAAAGACCTTTTGAAGATTTAGACCCGTTGTAAGGATATCTACAAAAATTAGAATAAGGAGCAATCCATGAAAATACGACAAATCATCGGAATGGCCGTTTTGTTTTTCCTGTTGACTGCCCCTGTTGGAGCCGAACCGACCAATCCGGTCGCCAATCCGGAGGCC
>JAADHR010000053.1 GCA_013151735.1 Calditrichota bacterium
TGGATATCATCACCACAATGAATTGTGGTGATGGTACAAGGACACGGAGGGTGGCCGAAAACAGAGTAACAATTTGTGGCGATATGACGTTTTAAAAGGAATCCCGTTTTTTTATTTCCTGAGAGAAAATAATTTTGCTGAGCCTCATTTCTTTGTATGATCACCGCAATTTATTGTGGTGATTCTCTGTTACAATGTATTTGGGAGCTGACACAAAATATTGCAAAAACTGGTAATGAGGTGATTTATAGGAGAGTCCAATATGATTTTTCAAAAAAACCAAACCATTGTTTTCGCAGGCGACAGTATTACGGACGTTAATCGGCGGGAATTACCCTGCTGGCCAATGGGGCAGGGGTACGCCATGATTGCGGCATCACTGCTTTTGGCGAAATTCCCGGAACGCACGTTGCGTTTTCATAATCGCGGTGTGGGGGGCGATACGATCCGGGAATTGGATGCCCGTTGGCAGGAGGATGTGCTGTCGTTGGAGCCGGATTGGGTGTCGGTTTTGGTCGGAATTAATGATGTGTGGCGCTTTGTCAGCGGACGAAAGGATGAGGCGGTTCCGTTGGATGAATATGCCCAAACCTACCGGAAGTTGCTTCGCCGGACCCACGACAGGTACGGAACAAAGTTTATCTTGTGGGAGCCTTTCTTTATTCATCCTCAGGAAGATCACCCCTTCCGTCAGATCCTGAAGGATTACATTAAGACCGTTCATCAATTGGCGGACGAATTTTCAGCCAGGCTGATTCAAACTCAGGTCATCTTTGACCAATTGCTTGTACAAAAACCTCTGGACTATTGGACGGAAGATTCGGTTCATCCGAACCTTGCGGGGCACGGGGCCATGGCCAGGCATTTTTTGAAAACAGTCGAATACGAAAAGGCCGATTAAATCCATCTTTGGAAACTTAAATTCAAATTTAAAAATGTGGGTGTGAAAATGAAAAAATTAATGTTACTCCTGGTAGTAGGTGCCATTTTATTTTCCTGTCATTCGCGATCTTCGCAATCTCTCTGGAAGGTGCGGCAGATTACCTTTGACATGGACAAAAGCCACGATCTGGACAACAATCTCAATTTTTCTCCCGATGATCAGTGGCTCTGTTATGATACCCGTCCCTTCAACGGCGGCATTGCGGATAGCCGAACGATTGAGAAGGTCAACGTGCGCACCGGACAGGAAGTGGTTTTGTACCGCGTGAAAGGTTTTGTGGAACACGAGGGTCCCGGTGTGGGCGCGGCCAGCTATTTTCCGCATAAAGACAGCGTCGTTTTTATTCACGGGCCGGATGTGGTGAACGGATTAACCTACCGGAAAACCCGTCGCGTGGGAGCCATTGTTCCCGGAACGGGCAGCGAGACCTGCATTTGGGCCGATTCCCGGGATGTGACCTTTCCGTTTACACCCGGTGCCCTTCGCGGAGGCACCCACCGCCACGAGCCCGGCGGTCCGGGTGACCGGTGGATTGGGTTTACGTACAATGACCAGATCATGAAGGACTACGGAGATCGAATCGGGAAGAATCTGGATTTGCGCACGATCGGCGTGACGAAACTGGGTCAGGTGGTCCCGGTTGATCTGGACCCCCGAGGGGAAAACAGAATTGGTATTGGATTTAGCGTGTTGGTTGTGAAAGTGGTTCCCGATCCCAAACCCGGGACAGATGAAATCAGCCATGCCGCAGGTGACCGGTGGATTGGAGAAGCGGGTTACCTGAAGCCCGATGGGTCGCGGCAGCTGGCGCGGGCATTTATCGGGAAACTGGCCGGCGGGAAAGAGGAGGTTTTTGTAGTGGATATTCCCGACGATATTACGGTTCCCGGGCCGGACGGCCCGCTTGAAGGGACGCGCACCTCCTTCCCGATGCCGCCGAAAGGTACGGTGCAGCGGCGGCTCACCCACACGAAATCAGGATGCAGAGGAAATGTGTGGTCCAATCGGGAAGGTTCCCGCCTTTCGTTTTTGAGTCGGGATAAAAAGGGCACATGGCAGATATTCCTCATGTCCCCGCTTGGGGGAAAAATGATTCAAGCCACGCACTTTCCTGATGGGGCTCAGTCCGAAGCCCGGTGGAGTCCCGACGGCAAATTCATCCTCTGTGCGGCCGAAAATCGTTTGTACCTGACGAATGTGGAGGAGGGAACACCCGATTTTGGGCGGTCCGTTCCCATCACAAAAACGTATCCTACGGCTCCGGCAAATTATGTTTGGTCTCACAAGGGGGATCTCATTGCATTTAATCTTCCGCTGGATAAACAATTGCAGATTTTTATTGCGGAGCGCGGCAGAAAATAATAAATTCGCGAAAATTCGTGAAATTCGTGGGTAAAGATTTTTCGGAGCAGATTCTTAAGTAGAAAAAGGATCCTTCAATGAATGAAATCGGACTGATTGTTGAGCTAAAAGAAACGGAAAACAGTTTTGCGCCCTTAAAGGAATTCGGGCTTTCGGTGTGCCAGCTGGTGAACTGGAATGACTCGCTCTGGCGGGAAGATGTGGCAGCCCGTGTAAAACACGACCTGCAGCAGAACCGAGTTCGGGTGTCGGCCCTTTGGGCGGGTGTTCCCGGACCCAGAGAATGGAATTTTCGAAAGGGGCCGGTTACACTGGGTCTGGTGCCTCCGGAGTACCGTCAGGAGCGCGTGGCTTCTCTTAAACGGGCGGCTGACTTTGCGGCCGCCATAGGTGCGCCGGCCGTTGTGACCCACGTGGGATTTATCCCCGAAAATATGACCGATCCCGAATTTGACAACGTGGTGCAGGCCGTTCGCGAAGTGGCTGCCACCTGTGAATCCAAAGGGTTGGAGTTCTGGTTTGAAACCGGTCAGGAAACGCCGGTTACCCTTCTCAGGGCCATTCATTCTGTCGGCGCGCAAAATCTGGGAATCAATCTCGATCCGGCCAACCTCATCCTTTACGGCAAGGGGAATCCCATCGATGCCCTGGATGTTTTTGGATCGTATGTGAAAAATATTCATGCGAAGGACGGCTTTTACCCGACGGATCCTTTTGAACTGGGGCAAGAAGTAAAAGTCGGGCAGGGGAAGGTAAATTTCCCCGAATTTGTGAAACGCCTGAAAGGAATTGGATTTTCCGGAGAGTTCATCATCGAGCGCGAAATTTCCGGAGAGCAGCAAAAAAGAGATATTCGGGAAACCATTCGCTATTTGGAAAAACTTCTGGAGGATTAAAATGACTGTTCGCGCGGGATTTATTGGGGTTGGGGGAATTTCGGATGTGCACTTGGCGTATCTTCAAACGCGTAAAGATGTTGAAATTGTGGCCATGGCCGATCCCGATTCGACCCATCTGAATCACCATATTCAAAAATACGGAGGAAAGGGATATTCTGATTACCGCGATCTGTTGAGGAAAGAAGAATTGGATGCGGTCTGGATTTGCACCCCTCCTCAAATACGGGAAGAGCCTATTCTGGAATCGGTTGACCGCGGACTGGCCGTCTTTTGCGAAAAGCCCGTAGCACGAAGCCTGGAGCAAGCGCAAAAAATTGCAGCAGAGCTGGAAAAGCGCAAGGGTGCGCGGGTTCAAATCGGCTATGTCTTTCGGGCGATGCCCATAATTGAGGCGCTCAAACAGGCTGTTGCCGATGATTCCATCCGTCTGGTACAATCATTTTACGGAAGTCCCATGTCCCGGACAATGGAGCTCCCGGCCTGGTTTTATGAAAAGGAAAAATCCGGCGGGGGGCTGGTGGATCAGGCCACCCACAATTTGGATCTGTTTCGGTATGTGGTGGGTGAAATTCCTTACGTAAAAGGTTTTGCGGCCAATCCGGCTCATCCGAAAGAGCCCGGATATACGATAGATGAGTTGATTTCCCTCAGTTTTGAATTCGAAAACGGATCCCTTGGAAGCCATTTGCACACCTGGCTGGGCGATAAATGGCGAAATGAGATGGTCTTTATCGGTGAAAAACGAATGTACCGGATCGACATCTGGGCGGGAGAATTGGTTATTGAAGAAGAATGGGAAAGCCGGTCTGTTCGACAGGACATGGACAAAATGTATCATCACGAAAATGAACGTTTTCTGGAAATGGTCCAGGCCAATGACCCGGCACGAAACATTTGTCCGTTTGAAGAAGGATTACGGACACTCGAATTGGTATTGCGCTGTGATGCGGCTTTGAGTTAGGCATTTGCTTAATGAAAGAATCCGGAGTTGATCAATCGGCTGAACAAGAACCGAAAAACAGGCGATTGTTTGTACTTATTACAGAAAGTTCATTTTTTTCTTGACATCTTTCAACAAATTATGTAATTTTGTAGAAAATAAGCTGTTTCAGCCCGAATAAGTATCCTTCCTGTATTATAACCATAAAATATCATGATCGAAATCACGTAATGGGGTTTATGAGTTGGGGTTTCCGTTGAGAGGAGGTGAGACAACAAACAGCAATTCCTATTCTGTTTGTATTTTTTCAGGTATTCCACAAAATGTAAGGAGGAGAAAAGCCTATGGCTGGAAAGACAGTTTTAAAAGTCGTCCTGACACTGGTTTTGGGTGTGTTGTTTTCGGTGAATTTATTTGCCGGAACAACTGGAAAAATTGCCGGTAAGGTTGTCGACAAAAAAACCGGCAATCCCTTACCCGGGGTCAACGTAATTATTGTGGGGACACAAATGGGGGCCAGTACGGACCTCAAGGGAAATTACTTTATAAACAATGTCCCTGTTGGAAGATACTCTGTCAAGGCCTCAATGATTGGATACACCCCTCAGATTGTTGAAAATGTAATGGTTTCTGCTGACTTGACTGCAACCATTAGTTTTCGTCTGGAACCGACGGTGCTTCAGGTTGGAAAACCCGTTGTTGTAACGGCGGAACGTCCTCTGGTTGAAAAAGACATTACCTCCACCATGCGAATTGCCACCCCGGAAGAATTCATGCGGCAACCTATTCGAACGTTTAACGGAGTGATTGCAAACACAGCCGGTGTAGATGGTTCGCATTTCCGCGGAGGCAGGGGAAATGATGTGGCCTGGATGGTAGACGGATTGCAGGTGGATGATCCTCTCAGCGGCGGGCAGGCCGTAACATTAAGCAATATTGCGATTGAGGAAGTTCAGGTTATTACCGGCGGATTCAATGCCGAATATGGAGAGGCCATGTCCGGTGTGGTGAATGTCGTGACCAAATCGGGCGGCCCCCGGTTATCGGCCTTCTACCGGTACACTACAGATAATGGTGCCAGCCTGATTTCAAATGATCTGGATTTTGATTTTGACAACCACGAGTTTTCATTGGGCGGTCCCATTCCCTTCACAAATAAAAAGATCCGCTTTTTTACGTCTGCTGTATTAAATCTCCGAGGTGTTGCCGACCCGAGAAAACTGGACAATCAGTTCAAGCAATTAATTGACGAAGGCTACCAAATGCCTTACGGATTGGATGCCAACGGACACCGCGTGAATGATTTTATGAAACTAAATCCAAAAATCGCCAAAAATAAATACTGGCTGAATCACAATCATCAGCAACGGTATGAAACAACTTGGAAATTTACGTATAATATGACGCCGAGCATTCAGTTCCGTTTTGGCGGTTTTTATGAGCGAAATCAATGGGAACGATTCCCGTTCAGGGGAACCGGACAAACACCTGAAAGAAGCTATCTTTGGGTAGCCGAGAATTATACGGACTATTTGCGCAGAAACAGCCAATTCTATTTTGGTATTTCCCATCAAATCAATTCCCGAACATTTTATGAATTTACCATCAACCGATTCAAAACAGATTTTCGAACGGGTTTGGTCGATGGCATCTGGAAAAAGGATGCCCACGGAAATTATTTACGGGATAGTAATGGAAATTTGATCGTCGATCACAAATTCCATTGGTGGCAGGATTTTAAGTTCTTCGAACCCACGTGGAAACCTTTTGATCCCAAGGAATATCGGGACCAGGATTGGCAGAATCCATTCAATCCTTTTGGCGTTTACAACAACTGGCAAACCCACGGCGCCAGCACGCGACGGTACGAACAGCGGTTTTTGAGCTACTACGGAGCCAAATTCACATTGACCAGCCAGGTGTCTCAGCACCATCAGATAAAAACGGGTTTTGAGGGCCGGTTACACACCGCCATTCGCCACTACAATTCACTGCCCTGGCGTCCCGATCCGTTCCGGAACGACTATGAGGTGCATCCACGGATTTTTAACGCTTACATTCAGGATACAGCAGAATGGCCGGGTCTCATCGTAAATGCCGGTATCCGTTTTGACTACATGAATCCCGAAAAAGAGCACCGGTCAGATATGATGGACCGTTTCAGTGAATTGGTCCCCACGAAGCCAAAATGGAAATTTAGTCCCCGGCTGGGTGTTTCCCACCCCATTACTGAAAGAACCGTCCTGCACTTTCAATATGGAAAATTTTTCCAATCTCCTGATTTTCTCCAGTTGTATGCCAATTTGGATCCCAATGTGGCCCGCTCGTATGACTACATTGGAAACCCAAATATGAAGCCTTTAAAAACAGATGCATACGAACTGGGTATTACCCATCAGTTGGGATTAAACAGCAAGATCGAAATTACCGGTTATTTTAAGGATATGTACGATCTGCAAACCGTTCGCTATATTCCGGTGGTGCCCAATCCGATATCCAAATACGACAACCGCCAATACGGCGACGCGAAAGGCGTGGATTTTACCTTCACCAAGCGTCTGAGCAATTATTGGGGTGCCCAGATAACCTACAGTCTCTCAAAGGCAAGAAGCATGGCCTTTTCAACGGCCAATGAGTTTGTAGCGGGCGAGACCAACCCCGAAACCGGCGTTCGGTACTACTTCCCCGAAAGGCTTTATCCCACGGGCTATGACCGGACACACATCTTCAACGTGAATTTTGATTTTCGGCTGCCGGAAAAATCAGGACCGAAAATCGCCGGGTTTTATCCTCTTGAAAAATTCGGTATTAACGTGATTAGCCGCGGCAGAAGCGGAACCCCCTATACCCGAACCAATTATAAGGGGGAAACCGTTGAGGAACGCAATTCGTCACGACGGCCCTGGTATTTTAATATGGATATGCGCATCACCCGTGATTTCAAGCTTTTTGGAACGGATGCCCAGATATTTATGGAAATATTCAACGTAACCAATCGCACAAATATCTTAAATGTGTACAGCTACACACAGGACCCGATTGAAACGGGTGAGATTGTGAATGAACAGAGCTTCAAGGATGGAATCAGTGAAGGCGATCCGACCTGGGAATGGCAAAAGGTCAAGGACTTGAATCACGATGGCCATATCAGCCGGCACGAAGAATATCTGGGTTATCTGAAATCCTTTCATTTCCTGAGACGAACGGCCTCGAACTTTGGGCCTCCGAGAATTATTCATTTTGGATTTCAAATTAATTATTAGTTTTTTAAGAATTTGATGGTTGTTTTTCAAATCTTTGAATTGGGAAATGTTGCGTATTTCCCCGAATCCGCCTCCGGCGGTTCAGAACGGAAAAAATTAGATTTTAGAAGAAAGTAAGGAGTGGCTAATGAAACGAACACTAGAAATATTTCTCAAAGGAGCCCTGTTTGCTCTTTTGCTGAGTATACTTCTTCCGGCTGTTTCGGGATTGTCCTGGGCAAAAACAGCCCGAAACGGAAAACTTACTTTGCAAAAGCCAAACAAGGTTGCTATTTGGCAGAAACGCTCCCACAATGTGGGACGTCTGGTGCTTCCCATTTCTAATTACGGTGTTTTCGGACAGCATCCCGAGCGAATTGGATCGGGAGCGGAATGGCCCGCGGGATCCCACGAGTACTACATTTTTGGCGCAGGCATCTGGGTGGGCGGAATCGTGGATTCCACCGCGGACGGAAAACCGATTCCCTACGTGACCGTGGGCTACGATCCGAACAGCGCCGGATTTGAGTTTGTGCCGGGATTGCCTCCGAATAATTATCCGAATTTTACCGGCACACCGGAGGATGAAAAAGAACATATTTTTATGAGTACAGACCCGACCGATCTTTCAACCTGGCCCAGTGGGATTCCTATCCAGTCGGAACAGGATTCCTGGTGTTATTACAATGATCTTTCCCCCGAACAGCACGCCGATACCAAACCTTTGGGAATCGAGGTTATTCAGCACGGGTATGCCTGGTCCGGCGAGGGCCTGCGCGATATTGTATTTCTGAAATTCAATGTGGTCAATATTCGTGATGATAAAAAGACCATTCGGAATACGTATATTGCTCCGTGTCTCGACAGCGATATTGGGAGTGCAACCGACGACATGGTGGGCTTTAATGTGGATCGAAATTTGGCCTACCAGTACAACGCCGTTCCCTTTGAGTCCGGGTGGACCCGGCATCCGGGGGTTCTGGGTGTGGATTTTCTGGAGAGCCCCAAAGCCGATCGTCCGATGGATTTCAACCATGACGGTGTTATCAACCACGATTCGGTGGAATTCAAGGCCGGCAATAAAACCGTTTGGTTGAAAGACAAGTTCCCGGGTGAACAAATCGGCCTGGCGGCATTTAAGAAATTCACCATTCAGATTGATCCGGGCAAGGATTACCAGCGCTATCTTATGATGCAGGGGTACGACTATCGCGATACCACCTGGTATCCCTTCGATTCGGATGAGGCCCCGGAAGATAAACGGTTCATTCTGACCACCGGCCCGATCGATCTGGCCTACCACGACACCGCCACAACGGTTATTGCCATTATGGTGGGTTGGGATAAGAGTGAAGACCTGGATGCAAATTTAGAGGCACTAAATAAAATCGATGATTTTGCCCAGACCGTTTATGACGCCGGATTTGTGGCTCCGTCGGCGCCGCCTCCGCCTCATCTTCGTGTCGTGGAGGGGGATAAAAAAGTGACGCTGATTTGGGATAATTATTCGGAAACCGTTCCCGATCCGTTTTATCCGATCATTAAAAAGAAGGATCCCAACACAAAATACATTTCCGACGATTTTGAAGGATACCGGGTGTACCGAAGCCTGACCGGGATATCCGGAAGCTGGGAGATGGTTGCCGAATTTGACAAACCCGGCGACGCCACCTCGCGTACGGTTGTGGATTCTTCAACCTTTACCGCAACGGAATACCACATCGGCAATAACACAGGACTCCGGTATTTTTATGTCGATTCGTCATTAACCAATGGATTGGATTATTATTACGCGGTCACGGCCTACGATTTTCAGCCGTATTCTTCTCCGGTAACATTGGAAAGCTCCAAGGCCAATAAAACCGTTGCCCGCCCCCGTACAAATCCGTCGGCGGTTACGGATCCATCGTTGGATGTGGAGCATCCGGCGGGTCTGGCCAGCGTGGGTGTTTCCGGTGGTCCCACCGTCATCGCCAGAATTCTGGATCGATTGTCCGTGACCGGCGACGATTATATTATTTATTTTTCCCGCGATGAACAAAATAATCTCTACTGGAATCTGAAAGACCAAACAACCGATGAGGTTTTGCTGGAAAACCAAAGCGACCTGAAAGGCCAGTCCTGGTCAAAAATTGTCGACGGCCTGACCTTCAAGGTGAAAAACATCCCCAGTCAGGTTACCTACAAAATGATAGCGGGTGTGGATACCTTTCACATGACCCCCAAATCCTTTGAAGCCAACGCCAATTTCCGCATGGCCACCTGGAACAAGGATTTTGGCTTTTATGAAATTAAGTTTGTGGGCTGGGTGGATGCCAACGGCGATTCCGTGTATGGATGGGAACATCCCTACGGGAAAGCCGCCTGCCCGTTTGAATTGTGGTCATTGGGAACCACTCTGGACGATTCAACGGACGATGTGCGTCTCTGGCCGGTTTGGGTGGATTACATTCGGCGTAACGGGAAATGGGATCCGAATGAGCTGACAACGTACATTCCCTATTACGGTGAAGAAGGAAATAAATACAGCGAAGACTGGACATCCAATCCCCGCCACATGGATCCCAAGTATTTCCGTCCGCCAAAAGGTCCGAGAGATACCTCTCCCCAGTACGATCTGGATTACAAATTCAGCTTTGATAACGATTCCACGCACTGGACCAAAGGCGAAACCTGGCTGATTACCGCACTCAAGGGCTTTGATGAAACCGATACCGTTTTAATTAAGACGAAGGCGGTTGCTCCATTGAAGAAGGCTTCTGAATTAGACAAGATTAAGGTTGTTCCCAATCCCTTCATTATTTCGAATGTCTGGATGCCCTCCAGCGATTACGGAGTGATCTATTTTACGCATTTGCCTCCTGTGTGTACGATTCGGATTTTCACCATGGCCGGCGATTTTGTTCAGGAATTAAAGAAGGGCTATGATGAAATGGCCTACCTGAAGAATGAAGGTGAGGTCAAATGGGATATGACCAGCTATAACCACCAGGATATTGCCAGCGGCGTGTATTTTGCCCATATTGATGCACCCGGAATTGGCCAGAAAATCGTTAAATTTGCTGTGGTAAAGTAATCATTTATAGCTCAAATACGTAAGGATTTGTGATAGAAATAGGAGGTCTATTCTATGAAAAAGAGCATACAACTCCTGACCATTATTTTGATTTTGGGCTGGACGGTTTCGGGAGTTCAGGCCCAATTTTCAAAAGTGGGAACTTCAGGAGCACAATTCTTAAAGATTGGTGTGGGGTCCCGCGCCACCAGCATGGCGGGTGCATTCGTGGCAAACGCTGCAGATGCCTCGGCGCTTTACTGGAACCCGGCCGCGATTTCCAAATTCGATGCCAATTCTCTTATCGTTTCTTACACCGACTGGTTCGCTGATGTGTCCAATAATTTTGTGGGATTTGTTGCTCCTATGGGGGCAGCAGGTTCCATCGGATTGAGTGTGACCTATTTGGGAATGGGAAAGATGCTGGTTACAACCGTGGATGATCCGGAAGGAACCAATGATTTCCATTTTGGTGCGTACAGCATGGCAGCCGCGTTTAGTTACGCCCGAAATATGACGGATCGGCTGCAACTGGGCATCACGTTCAAATACGTTCGAGAGGCCATCTGGGACATGACAGCCAGTGGATTTGCCGTCGATGTGGGAACCCTGTATTACACCGGTTTTCGCAGCTTGCGGTTTGCCATGGTGATTCAGAATTTTGGACCGAGTATGGCTTTTCACGGCGGACATTTGTACGAAAAAATTTCGCGCTTTGGAAATGATAAAATCCGTACAACGTATGAGATGAAAGCATCCCCTTATCCTCTGCCCATTACCTTTCGTATGGGCATCGCATATGATTTAATGGATTCCAAAATGGGGAAGCTGACCATGGAAGTTGATGGTGTCCATTGGAATGATAATTTCGAACAGGGTAACTTCGGTGCTGAATATACCTGGAACAACCTGTTTTCTCTGCGCGCCGGATACGCCTATCTGCCGGAGGAACCGGTGAAATGGCTGCCGATTGAGCGAAAGGGACAAAATAATTGGACCACCGAAACCCACACGGACATCGGGTTCACAGCAGGGATGGGATTCAATTACAATCTGGGCGGATTAAAGGCCAGTTTCGATTATTCCTACAATGCCTATCAGTTCCTGAACGATGTGAATCAGTTTACGTTTATTTTGTCGTTCTGATAAAGAATGCAGGCTTTGCCACAAACCCGCTTCTGATGTATCAGGAGCGGGTTTTTTGTTTTTCAGAAAGGGTCTGATGAAAATCATTTAAGGGGGGCAATTCGTTACCCAGAATGGATATTCTTAATTTGTAGTATTCCCAATTTGTAGCCGCAGGCTTTATGCCTGCGAGATAATCGGGTGTGATTGTCGGAGCGATTGGTGAATCGCCCCGACATCAATCATTCGCGCATTCGCGGCTTGTTTGAAAAGATTCACCGCTGAGGCGCCAGGACGCAAAGGGAAAATATCAAATCACAAATTCCAATGATCAAACAAATTCCAAAATTCAATTATCAATGACCGAAACGGAATAATCTCCAAACAACACCGTAGGTGTTGAACGTTTGTAGAAAAGAGTAGCCAACTAATTTTCAACAACCCCGAACGGGGTTGAACATAAATAGAAATACCATTTAATACTTGTCACGTCAATTTGATGAGCCGCAAAATCTTGCGGCTCTACAGGGTGGGAAACCCAAAATTTAGCGTATTTCGCGGGCGCACAATTTTTAATTTTTTGCAATAATCCCCTTTTTTTTAAAAAATCCTTGATATTTCGTTTCTATTTTTTAAATTAAAACATCATCATGGTTGGAGTAGGATTCTTAAAATAGAAAGATGAATATTCTGACGAAAATCGTCTGACGACCTCCTGTTTGCAGTTCCATTTGATTTCGACTACCTAAGCCCTACTCCTTTTCTTTCACATTGGTTGGGTATTTTTCAAATCTTAATGAATCATCCGCGTGTGGAGCCAAGGATGCCGGGGTGATGATTCATCGATTGGAGGCATCCGTCGATGGTGGTTTGTTTTTCAGAGAATAAGAAAAGCACGATTGACGAAAGAAAAAACCCGAATTGGGCGCAGTATAAAGAAGTGTGTCCAGTTCGGGTTTTTTTAATTATATTGGCTATTGAAGTTTAGTTTAATTGGAAAATCCGTATTATAAAGACCTATTTTTAATGAAAATAAATTCTTGATTAAAAATTACAAATGCAATAGACATGGAGATTTAATCATGCGAAAATTTTTATTACTTACTTTTCTTTTATTATTATCCAGAAATCTATTGGCAGAAAATAAATACTATGTTGCAGTAGGCTCAACGATTTCTCATTTCATTACCGGTGAATCTAATATATCTTACTTTATTAACAGGGGATATTTTCAATCGGAGACAGGAATAATTCTAAGAGTTGGTAAAGAAATATATTCAGATTCGCTGAGTGAACTCTCTATTGGCATTGGGTTTTCTACCAGGGGATCTACCATAAAACAACAATTGATTATCCCTAACGTAAGCGAAACAAGGTATCTTTATTGGTGGGATATTCATCTCAGAATGGCTTATCTGGAAATCCCAATTCTACTTAAATTAAAGCTGCCTATTAATAAGAGATTTGGTTTTGGTCCGATTTTCGGATATTCTTTTATGTGTCCGGTTAAGGATTTAACGAAACTTTCAAAAAGAAGATACGGGGGAGAATTTACACCAGACATGGAGACGTATCATTTTACTGATTATTCTTTTGTGAGGGATTCAGAATTTTCAAAAAATTCTGTTAAATTTATCTATTATTTTGGCTTTCAATTGAAATACACCAGATATATTTTTGAATTATCATGGGCTATTGATAATCAAGAAAGCTATTTTTTTGATCATTTATCAGCTCTCAACCACAAAATGGGATATATTAACGCCTTGGTTTATATTGAATTTTAACACAAAAAATATATAAGGAAAAATTATGAAGAGACTATTACTTTTTATGTTATTTTTATTCTTTTTTACGACAACAGCAAAGGCCAAAAAGCCATTCGGGGTTCAATATCTAATTGGGGGGATGACATATTCTTCATTTACAAGCATCAATGCAAACGGGATTTTTCGTCCATTTTTTGGAGTGGGCCATCAGTGGGAAAAATCAAATTCAGCTCTCTCTATTAACATTTTATTAGTAACCCGAGGTGGCATTGTCAGAAATAAAACACTTGAATTCCCCACAGAGGAACCAAGGGATGTTTATTTTGAAGATATTTATTTTTCAATTACCTATTTTGAAATTCCAGTATTTCTAACATATTATTTTCGAAATAGGTTAATCCATAATTTTTCAAAGATTCACTTTTTTATTGGTCCATCCATATATATACCCATAAGATATAACTATCATAAAAAAACAAAAGGATTTGCTTTTAGATATAATCACGAAAACAAAAAAACGTATCATTTTGATTATAAAATATCACAAGATTATTATTCCATATTGGGCAATATCAATTTAGGTGAAAATCTTGGAGTAGGAGTAATTTATCATTCCTTATCAATTGCCATTATTTATTCACATGAATTGCTGCCATTTGGAAATGTTAAAGATATTTCAAATATTAAAAAGAAGAGCAGTTCACTAAATATAATTTTTTCCAAAAAATTAAACTAAAAAACGGAGGAAATCAGCACCAAAATCTTTATTATTATTTTGAGGTTTTTTAATATTTTCTGAAGCAATTTCTCAGATTATTTATAATGACGGATCCATCCCCAAATGGGCACAGGAATATTTGGGCAATCTGTAGGACGATTCGTGAATCGCCCCGACACCAATCATTCGCGCATTCGCGGCTTGTTTGAAAAGATCCACCGCTGAGGCGCCAGGACGCAAAGGGAAATTCCAAATTCCAAATAACAAACCTGTCCGCCTCTGGCGGATAAATTCCAAATCACAATTATCAATGACCAAAACGGAAAAATCTCCAAACAACGCCGCAGGTGTTGAACATTTGTAGAAAAAAGTATCCAACCAATTCCC
>JAADHR010000054.1 GCA_013151735.1 Calditrichota bacterium
ATGCGATTTTTCTCATCTGCCGGATTGGTTTTTTCCCACAATACCTTCGGAACCACACCGAACATGGCTCCGCCGTCCAATTTAAAACGCCAGTGTTCCACTGCGACTAATTCATACGGTCCGATTTTCATATCAGCATCCTTGATCTTTTCCACATTCGCAGAAATCAGTTTCCATTTCCACCAAATTCGTCTGTGTACAGCTCTTCACTAAATCCAAATAAAACCTTGTCATCCTTGAAGACCACCGGCCTCCTGATCAGATTCGGATCTTCTGCCATGAGCCGAATGGCTGTTTCTCGGTCCGGTAAATTGAGCTTCATTTTGTGCTCCCGGTACGGTTTGCTCCTCGGGTTTAGATAGGGCCGGATCGAATCATGGCCAATTATCTTTTCCAGGTCTTCCGTTGAAAAAGGGGTCTTAATGAGATCGATTTCTTTAAAAGCCACTCCGTGGGCCTCAAGCCATTCCCGTGCTTTTTTACAGGTTCCGCAGGTCTTCTTACTTACAGTAGAATAAAATCTCGCTCATTGCAAAAAATCCTCATCTTAATGGGAAATTTTTAGGCTCACCAGTACACCGTCGCGAATGGGGTTAATGCTTGAAATGAGTTTGGGATGAGAAAAAACCAGTTTATTAAAATCTTTGATGGCCTGGGTTAATTCATCCGGGTTCTCGTCAGTAACGGTTCCCTTTCGTAAAACATTATCGGCCATAAACAACCCGCCTACCCGAAGCAGAGGGAAGGCCTTTTCGAAGGCTTCACTATATTGATTTTTCTTAATATCCATAAAAATGATGTCAAACGGCCCCTCCATCCGATCCAGGGTTTGCAGGGCGTCGCCCACTTCGTACCGGATGACTCCCGCCGCCACATCATCATCGGCAAAATATTTTTCACAAAGAAATAGATTTTCCTCCGCCAGATCGGTGCAAATGACCTTCCCGTCCTTCCCAACGGCTTTTGCAAACCAATACGCCGAATAGCCATATCCGGAGCCCAATTCCAAGACCCGCTTGGCCCCAATGATTTTGGCCATCTGGAACAAAAAATGCCCGACCAGCGGCCCGACAATCGGGAACTTGTGTTCGCGCCCGTAGGCTTCCATTTCCTTCGTTTTGGCATCCCCTGTCGGAATCAGCTCGTACAAATAGTTTTCAACAGCAGCATCCAGGATCATGGCGTTTTCCTCCTCTTTTGAATGCGCAGCGTGTTTCTTATGCTAATAAGATAATAAAAATTATAGAAGAAATCAACTGAGGTTCACATTTCCATCCAGGGAAAGCTGAGATACTGAAAAATCAAAATCAGGCCTAAAAATGCCCTTTTTGAAATGCCTTATTCCAAAAAAAAGGGCGGTTTTCCAACCGCCCTTTTCCACATAACCGCAACACGTCTCTTTTCCTGTTCGCCCGCTTTATAATGTCCCGGCTCACAGCAGGGTTGAAAGCGCTGTTAAGCGGCGCTAAAACGGACAAGGGATCAGTCCTGTTTTTAATCGTAAAGCGGAACGACCTTCAGGTTGTTGATAATCTTTTTCACTCCCGAAACGCGCTTAAACTCTTTTTCAATCATATTTTTGACATACAGGGTACTGCAATTTCCGGTAAGCGTAACCACGCCATTTTTCACCGTAAATTTTGCATTTTTCTCCAGCGGAAACTGATCTTTCATAATTTCGCTAAAAATAAACCTCAAATTGCTGTCGCTGACCGCCTTTTTGGGAGGCAGGACAACGATGTTATTAACAATGCCCTTAACGCCCTCTTGCCAGGACGCCACGGTCTCAGCCGCAATCTTTTCGCGCTGATAGCTCACTTCCCCGCTTAAAAACACAATTCCATTATCTACATGGACCTTTATTCGATCCGGTTCCAATATGGAGCCGACCCGCTTCAATTCAATGATTACATTCGATTCAATCATGTCATCCGGAACGGTCGGCGTATTCACAACCAGCAAATTCTCAATATCCTTTACACCCCTCACTCGTGATACAATATCATAAATACGATATTTATCATAAAGGGTATTGACCTGCCCCTCAATTTTAACTACTCCATCGCCAGTGACCGTAATTCTGAACTCCTGCGGATAATATCTGGCAATAGCGTTTATCACCCTTGCTTCCAATTGTTTATTCGTTGTTTTGGCAAGCGTGACCTGATACGCTCCGAATAAAAAAGCAACGGTCATCATAACCACCAGCACCCTCAACGGCATGGAATAGCGCTTCATGATTCTGCCCTCCCTTTTTGTGATAGGTTGTCTTTTTTGAAGTTACGATAATTAAACGATTTCTTTTTTAAGAGGTTCCCCTTTTTCCGCATAGCCTGCCCCACAAAACCAACATCCAAAATTATCGCTTCCAAAACAAAAACTATTGCATATTCAAATTCAGTGTGTTATTTTAATTTAATTTTTGGAGTGTAAATGACGATCGATTTTGAAAAAATTCCATTCGCACAATTCGAGCCGGATCTGGAACACCTGCCCAATCCTATTCAGGTACTTGGTACAGGTGCTGTAGGCGGAAAAGCGCTCGGGCTGATTTTTGTCGCCAACGAAATGGAGGAAGGCGGTGTCCTCTCAGATTTTGCCGAAAGGAATATCCGCATTCCTGAAACACACGTATTAACCACTGAAATCTTTGATCGCTTTCACGAGTTCAACCGGCTAAGAGGATTATACCGTAAAGTTTCTTTTGATGAACTTGTGAAAATCTACCACGAGGCTGATTTTCCCTCCGACATTCAGGAGCAGTTCAAAGAAATTCTAAGTCAAATGGATTACCCTCTGGCCATCCGGTCATCCAGTTTAATGGAAGACAATTTGGAGTACTCGTTTGCAGGGCTTTACGTGACACTTTTTCTGGCCAATCAGGGAACTCTTTCCAATCGACTCCGGAAATTTATGGCTGCGGTCAAGCGGGTGTTCGCCAGCACGTACAACCCTTCCGTGCGGTCGTACCGCCGCAAACACGGGCTCCGTTCCGCCGACGATAAAATGGCCATTCTCGTGCAGCGGCTCATTGGGAAAAAATGTGAGAACCTCTTTTACCCCCTCTTTTCCGGTGTTGGATTCTCAAGAAATTACTACCCCTGGAACCAGCGGGTACGAGTCCAGGACGGCGTCGTCCGGCTGGTGTACGGATTGGGAACCCGGGCGGTTGGTAGAAATTACGCCCGCGTGTTTTCCCTTTCCAACCCCCAGCTCCGGCCAGAAGGGTCCATCATCCGCGACATTATTCGCTATTCTCAGGAAGTTTTTGATGCACTGGATCTGGAAACCAACGAATTGGTTAGCCTTCCGGTGACGCAGATGAAAAACAGGGATCGGGATCTGTACAAAATTGCATCCCTTCTGAAAGACGGCTCCTACCTCACGGCCATGTATCCCATGCACCTGTCTGAACGGGATTTTGTGGTCATTACATTCGATCCGATCATCAGCAGCTCGCGTTTTATGCCTTTTGTGGATATTATTCGGGATGTGCTTGTCCGCCTGGAAACGCTTTTCGGTATTCCGATAGACATTGAGTTTTCCGTCAATTTCGAAAGGGAGAACCTCTCCCAAAAAGAGGCCGGCATTTTCTATTTGCTGCAGGCGCGTCCTCTGGGGGTTCGGGAAGAGCACAAAAAGATTGAAATCCCCGACGTCCCGCGTGACCGCATTATTATTGAAGGCGGCCAACCCCTTGGAAACGGGATCAAGAAAAACATTCACCATATTATTTACATTCCGACAGGGAAATACCTGGAAGCCAATCCCTACGAAATTGCCCGTAAAATCGGGCGAATCAATCAAAAAATGTTTAAAAAGCCTTACATTCTAATTGGACCCGGGCGCTGGGGATCCAATAATCCGCAGTTGGGTATCCCGGTACGATACGGCGAAATTTCCAATGCCGCGGTTATTGTGGAAGTCGCTTCCGGCCGTCTGACGCCTGAGCTGTCCTACGGAACGCATTTTTTCGGCGATATGCTGAATGACGGGGTATTTTACATTCCGGTTTTCCCGGAACGGGGGGATTTCATCAACAAGGAATGGCTGAAATCCCAGAAAAATCTTACCCGATCGCCGGTTGTGCATCTAATTGAGGTACCTGAAGGCATTCACATTGTCGCCAGTGGGACGGAACACCGGGCATTGATTTTCAGGTAGGTTGGGGATGAACTGAATGAACGGTCTTAAACTAAAAAACCTGCCGACATTTGGTCGGAATGGCGTTCTTTTTTTTTCTTCGAAGTGCGGCCCCTTTGTGAGCATCATTTCAGGTTAAACGGAGGAGGATGAAGGTGTGGGCGAAAAGGAGCTTGTTGCTGCTCATGGTCATTTTGGGCGTCTCAACAACGGGTAGCGCTCAATATCTGAATATTCAGCAACACGCAGATTTTGGCAAGAATCGACATTACTTTACGACGACGCTGGAGGGATTGGGATTTGATGACTGGGGAAGCTGGTTCGGATTTATCGATGCAGACCACCGAAGCCTGCGCTCCGGAACCGGTTCGGCCGATTGGCAGATGGGTGTTCAGTTGGTCTACTTTGAACTGAACCGTTACTTTAATCTTTCAAAATGGCTGCCCGGCCGGTTTTTTCGGAATCTGGAAGCCACCCTTCAGTACAACGATTCACCGGCGGCCTTTATTCAACCGGCCTATCTTGCAGGAGTGGTCTGGGACAATCTTTTTCCAAGATATGTGTACGCGCATCTGGAATTTATGCTTCGCAAAGAAGAACAACAGCGGCTGGCCTGGCAGCTGACAGGGGTCTGGAACAAGGAGTTTCAGATCGGCAAAACAACCTGGAGTTTTCAGGGCTATTTTGATTACTGGAAAAACGACGCCGGCCTCTGGTGGATGTCCGAGCCCCAGCTGCTGATCAATTTGCATTCCATGGGGATCAGCAAACGCTTCTGGCTGGGAACGGAATGGGAACTGAATTGGTCGCAAAACGGACGCTACAATCAAATCAATCCAACGCTTTTTATTCGATATGATTTCAAATAGAGCGGGAAAAACCAGAACGGATTTGTGGAAATCAACCCGCGAATTTACACCAATTTACATGAATAAGAATTAGAGGAAAATCCATGGCAGCCGCGTTTTTCGCATATAAAACCCTTGAGGATTTAAAAAAGCACATTTCAGCGCTGAATCTGGACATTCCACTGGAACCCACCCTTGAAAAAATCCTTCAACCGGTGGCTGTGGCCGATCGCACCGTGGGAAACGCCCTGGCCATTCACCCCATGGAAGGAACGGACGCTGACCTGAATGGCGAGCCCGGAGAACTAACCTTCCGCCGCTGGAAACGCTACGCAGCGGGCGGCAGTAAATTGTTCTGGGGAGAGGCCACGTCCGTCACCGATGAAGGGCGGGCCAATCCCCGGCAACTGTATCTCACCCGTCAAACCTACGATTCCTTTGCCCGGTTGGTCGAAGAAACCCGTGCAGAACACCGCAGGGCCTGGGGTGATGATTCGGATTTTCTTCTGGGGTTGCAGCTTACTCATTCGGGGCGGTGGAGTTTTCAGAAACCTCTCCTGGCCGTCCATAACCCCATTGTGGATTACGTTACGTTTGTGAATCGCGAAAAGCAGCTACGGGTAGATGACTCCTACCCCGTTTTGACGGATGACTATTTGAAGGCCCTTGAAGATCAGTTTGTCTCCGCAGCGGTTCTCGCCCAACGGGCGGGATTTGATTTCGTGGACATCAAGGAGTGCCACACCTACCTGCTGGACGAGCTTCTGGGTGCCCGCTCCCGAGAGGGACTTTACGGCGGGTCCTGGGAAAACCGCACCCGTTTTATTCGAAATGTCATCACCAAAATTCGAGAGACCGCCCCCGACCTCCTCCTTGCCACCCGGTTTAATGCCTTTGACGGCATTCCCCATCTCCCGCCGGATTTGACGAACCGCCTGCTGGGTTCGGCGAAAATTGTAAACGGATTTGGAATCAATCTCCAAAATCCCGCAGAAATGGATCTGACGGAACCCCTGAAATTTGTGTCGGAAATAAAAGCATTGGGCGTAAAGATCGTGAGTGTGAGCCTGGGAAGTCCGTATTTTAATCCGCATCTGGAGCGCCCGATGGAAAAACCGGAAGTGGGCGGATATCCGCCCCCGGAACATCCTTTGTACGGCGTCGCCCGGCATTTTGAAAGTACGGCCATTTTGCAAAAGGCCCACCCCGATGTGACCCTTCTGGGGGCAGGTTACAGCTGGCTGCGACATTTTTTTGTTTACGCGGCCGAGGCCAATCTTCGGGCAGGCCGGGTGTCCATCGTGGGTACCGGCCGGGGAAGCCTGGCGTACCCCGACATGGTAAAGGATTTGTTGGAAACCGGCCGTCTTAATCCCCGTAAAGCCTGTATTGCCGATAGCCATTGCACGGACTTGATGCGGGCAAAGGGAAACGAAATGGGACAATTTGAAGCGGGCTGTGCCACGCGCGATCCTCTGTACGCAAAAGTGTACAAACAGGCTTACCCCACACGAAAAAAATAGGGTGCTGCTTTCCCCCCGCGAATGGGCACGAATGTTCGCGAACAGATAGGATTTTGATTAAATTCGTGTTCATTCGTGAAAATGAGCGGGAAATTTTTCTCGCTAATTTGCACAAATGGTTCTGATTCATTTTTTTCTTGAATTGATTCTCAAAAGTACGTATATTGCAAGTAAATCCAAACTGAGGAGGCATCTGTGGTTGTTAAGACCTTTAAACTAAAGCATCTCTCGCCTCAACAAGCCCTGAATCAGATCATGACATCCGGCGTTATTGGCTATTTGTTCAATTGGGGGCACACCATCGATGAAGAAAATAACACGATCACATTCACCATTCGCCACGGCGGCGGAGATGCTTTTATCGATGAAGAAAAACAAGCGGCTAAAAACTTGGAGGAGTTCATCAGGGCAATCGATGTTTAGCCGAAATTGATTCGTGCACAAAAACGCCGAAATTAATCTTATGGCATCTTCTTTGTGATTTGGTGGCTTTTGCGCTCTCATTCAGAACCCATCCACCAAGAATCACCACGTGATTCGTCATATAAAATCGTCTTTTCAGAAACACTCTTTGCTAAGGAAAGGGGGCTTCCTATGCTCGCCAAAACACGCAGTGCCTCTGTTTTGGGCATTGATGCATTCCTGGTTGAAGTTGAAGTCAATTTAGAAGGTAAAACTCCCTATTTTGCCCTGGTCGGCCTTCCCGACGGGGCCATCCGCGAATCCCGTGAGCGCGTGCAGGCCGCCATCAAAAATTCGGATTTCCGCTTTCCCATCAAACGCATCATTATTAATCTGGCCCCGGCCGATGTCAAAAAGGAGGGCTCTGCTTTTGATCTCCCCATCGCCATTGGGATTTTAGCCGCTTCCGGCCAGATTTCATCCGAGTACCTGGAGGATCGTCTTATTCTGGGAGAACTCTCACTGGATGGCAGTTTGCGGTCCGTTCGGGGGGCCTTATCCGTTACACTTGCTGCCCGGGAAGCCGGCTACAAGGGCCTGGTGCTTCCGGCAGAAAACGCCCGCGAGGCAGCAATGGTAAACGGAATTGATGTATTTCCGGTAGAATCCCTGGCGGAAGCCGCCGCATTTCTGAACGGCCTTTATGGCATCGATCCCTTCCATGTGAATATGGAAGACGTCTTTGCCGACCAGCGGCACTATTTAATTGATTTTCGGGATGTCCGCGGGCAGGAGCACGTGAAACGGGCTCTGGAAGTGGCCGCCGCCGGCGGACACAACATCATCATGATTGGTCCGCCCGGATCGGGCAAGACCATGCTGGCCAAACGGCTTCCCACCATCTTGCCGGATATGTCTCTGGAGGAAGCCCTGGAAACCACCAAAATTCACTCCGTGGCCGGTACGCTTTCACCCAATCAGGCATTAATCGCTACCCGCCCTTTCCGGTCACCCCACCACACCATCAGCGATGCCGGACTGATTGGCGGGGGACAAATTCCTCATCCGGGCGAGGTTAGTCTGGCGCATCATGGGGTGCTTTTCTTGGATGAACTGCCCGAATTCAAGAAAAATGTTCTGGAAGTTATGCGTCAACCCCTGGAGGACGGAAAAGTCACCATTTCCCGGGCGGCTCTTTCCATTACTTACCCGGCCAATTTCATGCTGGCCGCCGCCATGAACCCCTGCCCCTGCGGCTACCTGACCGACCCCAATCACGAATGCACCTGCACGGTGCCTCAGATTCAGCGCTACCGGGCCCGCATTTCCGGCCCCCTTCTGGATCGGATCGACATTCACGTGGAAGTTCCCGCCGTCGCGTACAAGGAGCTGGCAGGGAAACCCACCGGTGAGCCGTCTGCTGAAATCCGGGAACGCGTGATGCGGGCCAGACAGGTGCAATTGGAGCGGTTTAAGCACAGAAAAAATATGTTCTGCAATGCCCACATGGGCTCCCGCGATATCCGGGACTTTTGTAACATTGGTGAGTCCAGCCAGGAATTGATGCGTCTGGCCATTACCCGCCTGGGGCTCTCGGCCCGCGCCTACGACCGGATTTTGAAAGTGGCCCGTACCATTGCCGATCTGGAGGGAGATCCGGATATTCAACCGCCGCACATCAGTGAAGCCATTCAGTACCGCAGCCTGGACCGGGATTTCGTGGTTACAATTTAATCTCTCTCTGTGGCTCCCGGTGCTCCTCTGAGGCTCTCTGTGTAACAAAAAAAGCAACACAGAAAACCACGAGCAAAGCGAATGCCCTGTCCTCTCTCTTCGGCACTCTGTGTAACCCCGGGAACATTTTCATCATTTTTTAATAAAACTAAACGTACAAAAACAGGACAACGATGGCAACCGTTCAACTCATTCTGAAACTGCAAAACCGAATCTTCCTGAACTGGCTCAGGCGGGAATTTGCCGGTAAAACACTGGTCGAAATCGGCTTTGGTGCGTTTCTCATTGGAGTGACGGCGTTTCGTTTCCACCAGGATATCGGCTTTGCCTGGGTACACGCTTCCTCCAACGAAGTGGCTGCTGTTGTCCAGAACAGCCTGTTTGGCCTCTTTTTTCTGGCCTCTTTTTTCTTCCAGCTTACCTCCGTCAAAGCCATTCGCATTCCTTCAGGGGATGCCCTGCTGAGTCTGCCTCTGCGAGAAAAGGACATCTATCTTTTTCGGGCAAACGCCCTCCTGGCACGAATCTTTCCCTGGTTCGTTGCCGCCCTTTTCTTCTGGGGAATCGGCTGGCTGCGATTTCCACATACAGCGCCCGTCTGGCATCTTCTTCAAGCACTGGCACTCGGACTTCTTCTGGTTCTCCTGGCCGAGCTCGTCTGGACCGGTGTAATGATCATTCAACTCCTTTTCGAAAAAGTGGCGCCGTTGGCGCGCAGCCTGATTCTCTTCGGTGTTGAAATCCTGCTTTTCCTGATTCTGGCCCTCTCCCGGGAGGCAAGCCTGTTCATTTTTCATCCGGTTTTCCGCGTCTCCCCTCTCTTCTTGGCGGCTGCCGTTTTATCGGGACTCACTCTCTTTCAAATCAATTTTATCCTGTTTAAAAAGATTCTCCGACGCGAAATCCACCTCCGGCACAAAAATCCGGTAAAAATGAAATTTCTCTCTCACATCGCCAACACCCTTTTCGGAATTTTTCCCCCTCCCCTCCGGTCAATCATTCGGTTGACCATTCGTTCACAGTTTCGAACCAATTCTTTTTTCGTGGGGCTCCTGCTCATTTTTGTGATTTTGCTCCTTATCGGCTTCGAAATCAGCCATTCTGCAGTGGATTTTATCAACAACACCCTTTTCGGTGTTCTGATTCTCGAAATTACCCTGTCTGCCGCTTTTTTCGGAAATCAATTGGAAGCACAGCAAGAAATTACCTTTTACAAAAGTCAACCCCTCTCTTTCACAAAGGTCTGGTGGGGTCACACTCTGGGTATTCTGATCATTTACGAAATGCTCACCCTTCTCTATTTATTATTCATTTTGGTGACCTTTCGCCCCGTGTCCATTCCCCTCTGGTCCATAAACTTGCTCTTGCTTTTTCCGATTTTCCTCAGTATTTTACAAACAAATTTTTATCTCACTCTCTTGCAAAACGTCAAAACCGGCGAGTATTTGTACATTGCGTTCTGGGCGATGAACTGGATTTTTTGGTTTGTGTTCCCCTTCTTGCCGATTTTTTTACTGCTGGCGGGCGTATTTTCCGTCAAACCGGCCCGAACGCTATTTGAACAGGTTGAAGAATCGTGGTAACACTCAAAAATATTACCAAAACATTTGATACGTTCACGGCTGTAAACGATCTCTCCCTGACCATTCCGAAGGGAAAAATCTACGGCCTCATGGGAACCAACGGGTCCGGAAAAACCACTACTCTCAAACTCATTGTGGGACTTTTACAGCCGGACAGCGGTGAAATCTGGCTAAACGGCGTGAATCGATTGGAACAGCCCGTGGAAGCCAGAAAACGACTGGGATACGCCCCTGAAACCCCCTATCTGTACGATTATCTTTCCGGCGCTGATTATCTGAAATTTGTGGGACAAATCCGCGGCCTCAAAGGCAGCGAGCTCGACCGGGAAGTTCAGAACTTATTTGATTTTTTTGATTTTAAAAACGATGCGGACCAGTTGATCCGTAATTATTCTTACGGCATGAAAAAGAAAATCTCCATCGCCTCCGCCTTCATTTCAGATCCGGATTTTCTGATTCTGGATGAACCGGTTGAGGGCCTGGATGTTTTCATGGCCGCGAAACTCACGAATCGATTACAAAAGGCCAGAGAAAGCGGGAAAACGATTCTTCTGGCGTCCCATGTTTTGCCGTTTGTTTCGGAGATCTGCGACCGCGTGGGAATTCTACACCGAGGCAAACTTGTGGCCGACTTCTCTCCGGATTCTGCTCCTCCGGAAGAACGTGCCCGGCAGGTGAAATCAATTTACGAAGAAACCGTTGGGAAATTCTCAATAAGTGCCGTTCAACAAAAATAACTGTGTTTCAGCAAATAAATCAAAATCTACCTTTGTCATTGCGAGACCACCGAAGGCGGTCGAAGTTGAAAATGCGCCATTGGCGTGCAATTTCTTTTATTTTTGATTCAATTTCATTTGCGCATTCGCAGCCATTTTTTTAAGGAGACCCCATGCAAAAGGCCGGTAAACAAGGATTTTTTTTCTGGCTGATTAAAAATATTAAAATTCTGCCCAAACTCCTCAAACTCATCGGGCGGCTCATGAAGGACCCCCGGGTGCAATTCCTGCCCAAAGCGGCTCTGGTGGGCTCTTTGGTTTACCTCATTTCCCCTATCGATCTCATTCCGGATTTTGTGGCGCCGCTGGTGGGACAGTTGGATGACATTGCCATCCTCTATTTCGCTTTGCGTTATTTTTTCTCCTCCGTACCGCCTGAGGTTCTGGAAGAACATACAAACGCCATTCAGCGAGGAGAGTAACAGATCGGCTCCGGAAGATACGTACCGGCCGGTTATCCGATTCGTATCGGCCTACTTGCTTATCCGCAAAAAAAGAATTTGCAAGTGGGATTAGAATCGTCTAAATTAAATAATTAAAAGGGCCTACTCCTTCGCCTGAAAAAGCAGAGTGAGCCCCCAATAGCAGTTAACAGGATGACATAATTGGCAGAATATCCCGTAAATCCTGTCAAAATAGTGTCTGAAAGATAAAATCTATTTACCGGAGGTGAACCATGTTAGACATCATCAAAAAAAGCATCTATTTTGGATTGGGTACCCTTTCCGCTACACGGGAAAAGGTTGAGGACATTGTTGATGAGATGATTGAAAAGGGACAGCTGACCAAAGACCAGCGTTCAAAAGCGGTGAAGGAACTTCTGGACGAGGCAGAAAAAAAGGAAAAAGAGCTTCGAAATTCGATTCGGTCCATCATCACTAAAATCCTGAATGAGGACATTCAGGTTGCAACCAAAAAGGATATCGCAGAAATCAACAAACGCCTGTCGGATATTGAAAAGAAATTGGAAAGCAAATGAACCTGAGTTCCACACAAAGGTCCTTGCGGCACTTGAAACGCTACCAGGAAATCCTTCGGGTGATGGTGAAATACGGTTTCGACGATATTGTCGAAAGGATTAAGATCGGATTAATCTTTGAGGTTGCAAAAAGCATTATTCCAAGAATCAGGAAGAATAAATATCCGGGAATAGGAACCGGTCCCCGACTCCGCATGGCCTTTCAGGAATTGGGACCAACCTTTATCAAACTGGGACAACTGCTCAGTCTGCGTCCGGATTTGATTCCTCCGACTATCGCCGAAGAGCTTACCAAATTGCAGGATGCCGTGCCGCCTGTCCAGTTTGAATTAATAAAATCAAAAATTGAAGAAGAGTTCAGTTCTCCTCTGCACGAGATCTTTTCCGAATTTCAGGAGGAAAGCCTGGCGGCAGCCTCTATGGCCCAAGTCCATCGGGCAACATTGAAAACCGGCGAGGATGTGGCCGTAAAAATTCTCCGGCCCAACATTCACAAGATCATCAAAACCGACATTGAGATTCTATTCAGCATTGCAGAATTGATCGAAAAATATATTCCGGAAAGCCGGCTGTACGATTTGGTCGGCATTGTAAAAGAATTTTCAAAAGCCATTCAAAAAGAAGAAAATCTCTCTTTCGAGGGAAGAAATATCGATAGTTTTCGGAGGTATTTCAAAAGGGATAAGACCATGAAATTGCCTCTGGTCTATTGGCCATTTACAACCGAAGACATCCTGGTCATGGAGTTTATAAATGGCGTCAAAATTTCCGACGCCGAGGGGATAGAACGGCTGAAATTGGACCGGAAAAAATTGGCCTACAATGCCGCAAAAGCCATGTTAAAGGAGATTTTCGAATATGGTATTTTCCATGCCGATCCGCATCCGGGCAATATTTTCGTTTTGCCGGGCAATGTTATTGCACCGGTGGATTTCGGAATGGTCGGCCGGATTGACGATGAAATGCGCGAATACCTGCTGGATATTCTGGAAGGAATCGTTCAAAAAGATGTCTACAAAATTACACAGGCACTACTTGGGGTGCAGGTGGTTGACACCCAGATCAATAAGCGGGAATTAAGCCGGGATTTGTTGGATTTCCTGGATCGCTATTACGGAGTTCCTCTCAATCAACTGGATTCAGGCAAATTGGTCAATGAGTTTATGGAGCTGATACGAACCTACAAGATCAAACTACCGGCCGATTTGGTGATGATGGAACGAGCCCTGGTTATTTCGGAGGCCGTCGGACGACAGCTCTATCCGGAATTTAATTATTTCGATCTGCTCATTCCCTACGTCAGAAAACAGTTGATCCTGCGTCTAAATCCGGCTCGTCATTATCGCGCCATCACACGATCGATCGATCAGATTTCGGACATTTTAAAACGGCTCCCCGACGACATCCAGTCTTTTCTTGCAAAAGTCAGAAATAATCAACTTACGGTTCGGTTCCACCACGAGGGATTGGATGATCTGCGTAAGGAATTGGATCGTTCCAGCAACCGCATTTCCTTTTCGCTGATTGTGGCCGCCCTCATCATTGGCTCCTCGCTTATCATCAACATCGATAAAGGGCCCCACATTTTGGGTTACCCCGTGCTGGGTATCATTGGATTTTTACTGGCCTCTATCCTGGGGTTTTGGCTGCTGGTTGCCATTCTGCGCTCGGGAAAATTGTGACGCACGAATGGCCGGATCCCCGGCGTTAAACCTGCCCCAAAAACCCGGTTATTAAAAACCTGTTTACTTCAAATCACCCATTTTCGGTTATTGTACGAGGGCCCTGTTCGTTTCCTTCCCAAATTTAATCGTGCGAATTCCCGTTTTAATTTTGGCCCGTACACCGGCGTACGCAATAGTTGCCACCTGCATAATATCCGTCCGAGAGTTTTCCAGATCGCTGTTCGCATAGGTTGCCCAGGATGGGGCGTGTTTGAGAAAAATATTTGTTCCCACCGAGGCAATCAACCGCCGGTTGTTCAGATGCGCAAATTGCGAGCGGTCGTGTGTGGCATCCGCCGGAAGCCAACCCAGACCCGGCAGGTAAAACTCCGCCCAGGCGTGAAATCCCAACCGGGGTTTTTTATTCGCCTGAAAACCGCCGACAAACCGGGCCGGCACCCCCGCTGCGCGGCACAACGCCACAAACAAGTCAGCATACTGGCCACAATCCCCTTTAAGCGAAGCCAGTGCCGCCGAGGCGCCCCGTTTTTTGGGGGGATAAAAATAGGCCATCTTCTGGTGAACCCAGTTAAAAATTAACGATGCCTTCCGATACGGGTTGGTTTCACTGCCCACAATCCTCGCTGCCATTTCCCGGATTTGAGGGGTCAACTCCAGAAAAGGTTCGGACTTTGTGTAGAATCTGAAGATTTTTCCGGTCGTGTCGTACGCAAATGTCTGGGTCGAATCAATGATTCCAAACAACTCATACGATTCAATCTTTACCCGCCGGAGAATCACAATGCTGTCTTGTTTGCCGAGATAGGGGGTTAAATTCCAAAAAAAGATCCGATTTCCATTGTCCCGGTCTTCAAAAATATCCTGCGGCAAGGGCCCGTCCAACTGAATATCCAGGATATGCTGATTGAGCCGTGGAATAATTCCCGAGGCCCAAACATAAAATTGAGCGGCCGTTTTTGGAGGGATTCCCCGACTTCGATTATCGTCTTCCAGCGCCTTGCCTTTGAGAATCTGAATATTTGAAATACTGATTCGCAGTTCCGCCACAATTTCCCGAGGATTCAGCGGGACGATTGGCGGGGTTTCCGGTCCCCTGTTGAGCGTATCACCTACCACAGATTCCCCTGCAGAAA
>JAADHR010000055.1 GCA_013151735.1 Calditrichota bacterium
AAAAAAGACTAAAATTTTTTAGTGTTAATCCCGATAAAGGTATAGAAGGAAAATGAATTAGGAAATCTATTGTATTGGCTTAAGGAGGAGCCCCAAAATGAAAAAGGTCATCGGGATTGTTTTCGTTTCGTTTTTAATTGTATCCTTTGGGTCCGCTTTTGCCCAGGAACAGTCAGGAGGCGATGGTTTAATCTATGTTCACTCGGCAAAAGCACTCGGCAAGGGATATTTAAATGCTTATTTTCACAGCCGATTTTTTGGCAAATTGGGACAAACTGCAACTACAGCTACAACCTATTGGGATGTTCAGGGTTCGTTTGCTCTGAACTACGGACTCAATGATCGGATGGAATTGCAGCTTTTCCCAATATTATATCAGGATACGAATCAGGGGAAGCCGGGTTACAATATCCCGGATGATTTGTTCTTAAAGCTCAAAATTGGTTCCTTGGGAGATCCCGAGAGCCCGCTCAAATTTGGGGTTCAGGCATTTACCCGCATTCCTACGGCCAAAACGCATAATATCATCTATGAACCGTATTCAGCAGGGACTCCTGAAGCCGGATTCACGGGACTGATGAGCTACTTTAAAGATGTCAGTTATCCCGAAGATAATTACAGTCTGCATTTTAATTTGGGTTATCTGTTTCACAACGACGCGGGGGATAAATTGACCGATAATCCCAGAGACACGGTTTCTGCAAAAAGTATTTCTAGTGAATTGACCTACGGGTTTGGCGTACGCTATCCGTTTGATAAATGGGATATTACTCTGGAATTGAACGGAAATGCCTTCTTGCAAAAACCACCGGTAACGGCGTATTCCCGGGAAAATTATCTTTACTTTACGCCGGGTGTCCGTTATAAAATGCTTCGGTGGCTCAACATTGATTTTGCCGCCGATTTGCGGATGACACCGGACAAGGATGAAACACAATATGGGTTTGTGTCTCGTTTGCCCATGACACTTCCCAGTACCTGGCCCGATTGGCGGGTTAATCTGGCAGTTCAGGTATTTATTTTACCGACCTCGATTCGCAAAGAAAGCGAACGAGACATCTTAATGAAAAAGGCCGCCAGCCGACGGGAATTGTTTGAACAAATTGTTCGGGAACAAAAGGAAACGGAAGCCGCTGAAAAAGAGTTAGAAAGAATAAAGGCAGAACGCCGAAAAGCCGAAACGGAGCTTCAGAAACTGCGTGAATTGTTGGAAGGCAAGAAGAAAAAAGAGCAGAAAAAAACGGAACCCCAAAAACCAAAACCATAGAACTTTATGAAAAAGCTGGATGTCATAATTAAGCCATTCAAATTAGATGATGTAAAAGACGCCCTGCTTGAAATGGGGATTAAGGGGATGACCATATCTGAGGTTCGGGGTTTTGGACGGCAGAGGGGACACACCGAATTGTACCGGGGCAGTGAATATCGAATTGATTTTTTGCCAAAAATTAAAATTGAAATTGCCTTACAGGAAAAGGATGTGGATCGAGTGGTTGAGGCGATTATGAAAGCCGCTCGCACCGGGCAAATTGGCGACGGGAAAATATTTATTTCTGATGTAGAGGAAGTCATTCGGATCCGTACGGGAGAATCTGGAAAGGATGCATTATAGCTTATTTTTCAGCCATAATTTTATCTCTCAGGAAAAGACCCTCTAAATTTGAGGGTCTTTTTCGTTTTAGGCTCTTTTATTCGAACATCTGTAAAAATATGTGTATCAGAAATCCCGAATAATGCGAATTGTGACAATAAGTTTTGTCGGCTGACGGATTGGGGAAAAGAGTTATCCTGCACGTTCATATCATTCCAAAAAACCAAAATTGAGGAGGAGAAAAAATGAGTCAGACGTATGAAGCAATCAAAAAGCTTGTCAAGGAGCATGAGATCAAGATGGTGGATCTCAAGTTTCAGGATTTCCCGGGGCAATGGCAGCATTTTTCGATGCCGGTTTCCATGATGGATGAAGCCTTGTTCGAGGAGGGCGCCGGATTCGACGGCTCCAGTATTCGAGGCTGGCAGGGAATTAATGAAAGCGACATGCTGGTTATCCCGGACCCTGATACAGCTTTTATCGATCCGTTTATGGAACCCGCAACCCTCAGTCTGATTTGTGATGTGGTCAACCCGCTTACGAAAGAAAAGTATTCCCGCTGTCCCCGAAATATCGCGCAAAAAGCGGAGGACTACCTGAAATCCACGGGAATTGCCGACACGGCCTTCTTTGGCCCGGAAGCCGAGTTCTTTATTTTCGATAATGTTCAGTTTGAACTCACCCAGAATTCAGCCTTCTATTTTGTGGATTCCAAAGAGGGCCGCTGGAATTCCGGAGCGGACGAGGCACCGAATCTTGGGCACAAGCCTCCCTACAAGGGTGGGTATTTTCCGGTACCACCCCTGGATGCACTCAATGATATTCGGGCAGAAATGGTGATGGTCATGCAGGAATGCGGCTTGAATGTAGAATATCATCATCACGAAGTGGCCACAGGCGGGCAGTGCGAAATCGATCTTCGGTTCGATCACCTCATAAAAATGGCCGATTCGCTCATGCTCTACAAGTACATCGTGAAAAATGTGGCTCTTCGAAACAACAAGTCCGTCACATTTATGCCCAAACCGCTTTACAATGATAACGGTAGCGGGATGCACGTTCACCAGAGCTTGTGGAAAAACGGAAAGCCCCTTTTTGCCGGAACAGAATATGCGGGGCTCAGTGAAATGGGCTTGTACTACATCGGTGGCATTCTCAAACATGCAAAAGCTTTGACCGCCATTACGAATCCAACGGTCAATTCCTACAAACGTCTGGTTCCCGGATTCGAAGCGCCCGTCAATCTGGCCTATTCCCAGCGGAATCGAAGTGCATCCATTCGTATCCCGATGTACTCGTCAAGTCCCAAGACAAAGCGCATTGAGGTTCGTTTCCCGGATCCGTCCACGAACCCCTATTTTGCATTTTCTGCCATGTTGATGGCGGGTTTGGATGGAATACTGAACAAAATCGACCCCGGCGACCCCATTGATAAAAATATCTACGATCTGCCCCCGGAAGAGCTCTCGAATATTCCCACCACTCCGGGCAGTCTGGAAGAAGCGCTCAATGCACTGGAAAGTGACTACGACTTTTTGTTGAAAGGCGATGTGTTTACGGAAGACGTCATCGAAACGTGGATAGCGTACAAACGCGAGAATGAAATTCAACCGGCAAAGCTTTACCCGACGCCCGTTGAGTTCGATCTCTATTACGATGTTTAGCCGGTTTCCGGTTGGCGGTGTCTCTGAAAAGGCTGGTTGATAAGACCAGCCTTTTTTATTTTTTATTAAAGTGAATAGTGACTTTCTTGTTGAATTTTCAGGCGAATACCTTTATATTTACAGTAAAAGTAACCCTCACGGCTCTGTTTTTTGAAACTCCAAAATCAAATGCAAGAACCATGATCAAAAAAATCAGTCGTCTTTTGGCCTTTTTTACGGGTGCGGCCTGTTTTCTTCAAGCGGGCTTTTTTCCGGTCAATGCGCAAATTCCCGTGCCATCCACCGGCGATGTTCGCTTTTATGTGGATGCCGCCGGTTTCAACGACCTAAAAGCAGACCGGAAAACCTACGAAGAAATCTATCTGACATGTACGATGGGTCAGCTCAAATTTATTCAAAAAGAGGCAAAATATCTGGCCGTCATCCAGTTTTTGGGGGAAATTACAGATGCCTCAGGGAATTTTGTGGATTCACTGCGGGCAACGCGTCCGGTAGTTCTGGATTCACTTCCGGAGAAATTCCGCAGACAATCTCTCTTTCAAAATTTCGCTGTTCTTTTAAAGCCGGGAAATTATTGGCTCGATGTAA
This sequence comes from Calditrichota bacterium, assembly GCA_013151735.1. Lineage (NCBI taxonomy): Bacteria > Pseudomonadati > Calditrichota > Calditrichota bacterium. The sequence goes on from JAADHR010000055.1 coordinate 3,844, forward strand.
CCGCGAAGGATTACGCCTCAGGCCGGGAAGGGCACCGAAAAATGCCGCTGCATGTGCCGGATTTCAAAACATCCGGGCTCAGTATTAGTGAATTGCAATTGGCCGCCCGTGTTATTTCGGATACAACCCGGACGCAATTCTACAAAAATAATTTTCAAATCATTCCAAATCCCCTGCGGTTATATGGTACCCACCTGCCGGTGCTCTACAGTTACGCAGAGATTTACAACCTGAGTTCTACTCCCGCGAAAGGACGTTACGCGGTTTCTTACGCTGTTTTGGATTCCAGTGATGCCGTGTTTGAAACGCTTTTTTCCGATACGCTCAGTAAACCGGGCCGTACCGCCATTGATGTTCGCGGATTTAATGTGATTGGGTTTCCGAGCGGTACCTACACTCTCAAATTCGCCGTTCGTGATTTGAATTCGGGTGAAATCCGTACCCAAACCCGGTCGTTTCGGATTGAAAATCTCACGGAAAAAATTCTGCGCCAGGCAGAAGCACGCCGGTCTGAAGCCCCTGCCGAAATTTCGGATGCGAAGCTGGAACAAACCATTCGTCAGATACAATATCTTTTGAATCCGGAACAAAAACGAATGTTGAAGAAGTTGTCACGTGAAGGCAAGATTCAATTTCTGGCGAATTTCTGGAAATCCAGAGACCCGAATCCCGCCACCCAAATAAATGAGTTTCAGCAGGAGTTTTACAAACGGCTGAATTACGCCAACCGGCATTACGGGGGCCACAAATTGAAGGGCTGGCAAACGGATCGGGGCAGAATTCTGATTCTTTACGGCCCGCCGGATGAAATCGAGCGGCATCGCTATGAGCTGGATTACAAACCGTATGAAATCTGGCATTATTACAAATTGGGTGGCCGTGTGTGTGTCTTTTCTGATCTGGATGGCATGGGAATTTACACCCTGATTCATTCTACCTTCGACGGAGAACTTCACGATCGGGAGTGGAAGGATCGAATCTATTTCACGCGCGCGAGGTAGAAATCAGGTGCCCGTAACCCACGATTTATCCGGTGATGCCCTGACGCGTTACCTGTTTAGTTTGCGGCGGTTTGGCGTTCGTTTGGGATTAGAAAACATCTTTCGGCTCCTGGCGGCGTTGCAGCATCCCCAGCGGAAATTCAGGGCGGTTCACATTGCCGGAACCAATGGGAAGGGTTCCACCGGCGCGATGATTGCTTCCATTCTGCAAACGGCCGGATGGACCACGGGGTTGTATGTGTCGCCGCATCTTGTTTCATTTCAGGAACGCATTCGTGTAAATAACCGCTGGATACCGATTGATGCTGTACAATTGTATTTGAATCAGCTTCTCTCCACCATTGAAACCTATCACTGTACCTTTTTTGAGGTAATGACTGCCATTGCCTTTGCCTATTTTGCTGATAAAAACGTGGATATTGCCGTGGTTGAAACCGGGCTTGGCGGGCGTCTGGATGCGACCAATGTGCTGCATCCCATGGTGTCGGTTATTACGGAAATCGATTTGGATCACACAGGTACGCTGGGGGGAAACATTCGGGATATTGCCCGCGAGAAAGCAGGCATTATTAAGGAAAATACACCGGTGGTAACGTCTGCTCACCATGCGGATGCAATTGAAGTATTTGAAACCATTTGCGCCGAGCGACACAGCCCCTTGCATCCCGTTGTGGAGGAATGCCGTTATGCAGACGTAAAAATATCTTTGCAAGGGACCTCATTTCGCATTCAAACACCCGAACAAGAATACAAATCCGTTCATATGCCGCTTCACGGGATTCACCAGATTTGTAATGCCATCGCAGCCGTTCGAACCGCAGAACTGCTGAATGATCAAGGAACCGCCGTTTCCAGATCGCATATTCTGGACGGCCTTGGAAAGACCTATTGGCCGGGGCGATTTGAAATTTATTGGAATCGCCCGACCCTTATTTTGGATATTGCTCACAACCCAAACGGTTTGAAACAGCTGGTTCGTACATTTGACCATGTTTTCCCTGGACAAACATTTATTTTGATGATGGGGGTTCTGGCTGATAAAAATTTCGAGGCGATGGTAGATGAGCTTCTTCCTAAAACGCGTGAAGCCATTGCCGTTCAACCCAATAACCCCCGCGCCCTCAGGTCTGAAATGCTGGCCGAGGTGTTTCGGAAAAAGGGAGTCCCCGCGCGGGACAGGGGAACAATTAAAAATGGATTGGCTGATTTCTTTAAGCGTTTTTCGAAGGAGGATATTCTGGTCATTACGGGCTCGAATTACACCGTCAGCGATGCTTTGTTGGAATTGCGGAAACTCTAGTTATCGTGCGAGGAACGGTTATTATTTCTGTGGAAGGACAAAGATGCGGTTTTCACCCAGGTTCCGCGTCGTGAACGGCAAGCGGAAAGGAGAAGAATTCTTCAAAGGGAAAGGGTGCCCTGAAAACTCGTATTGACCGATTTGAGAAGGGCCCATTGGGCGCCACATTTCCCGAACCAAATGGGTAACGTTTGGACAAAAGGGTTTCTTTTTATCGGTGTGGGGACCAAATCGGCAAAATTGATTGTGGGATTCAAGAAAAAAACTTGACAAATTCAAAAAAAATCTTTATTTTTAGGACGTTTGAACCAACCTCCATTCACCAAATAGTAAAACGAGGATCCGATGGCCGAAGTTGTACTAAATCATGTCTATAAAATATTTGACAAAAATGTAGTTGCCGTTGATGATGTTACATTTAAAGTAAATGATAAAGAGTTCATTGTTCTCGTGGGGCCCTCCGGTTGTGGGAAATCGACCACCCTTCGGATGATCGCCGGTCTGGAAGAGGTATCGAAGGGGGAAATTCTGATTGACGGCAAAGTGGTGAACGATGTTCCGCCGAAGGATCGCGATATTGCCATGGTTTTCCAGAATTATGCCCTGTATCCCCACATGACGGTTTACGACAACATGGCATTCGGACTCAAGCTGCGGAAATATCCCAAGCAGGAAATTAAAAATCGGGTGATGGAGGCGGCGGAAATATTGGGTATCAAGGACTTTTTGGATCGAAAGCCGAAGGCCCTTTCCGGCGGACAACGTCAACGCGTGGCTGTGGGGCGGGCCATTGTTCGAAAACCCAAGGTATTCTTATTTGACGAACCCCTTTCCAATCTGGATGCCAAGCTTCGTGTTCAAATGCGAACGGAGATTATTAAATTGCACGACCGCCTGGAAGCCACAATGATTTATGTGACGCACGACCAGATCGAAGCCATGACCATGGGAGATCGAATTGTTGTGCTCAAAGACGGAAAGGTTCAGCAGATAGACACACCGTTAAATCTTTACAATCATCCTCAAAACAAATTTGTTGCGGGATTTATTGGAAGCCCGGCCATGAATTTTATGGAGGTAACACTTCGAAAAAACGGGACTATTGTAATTGATGAGGGGCGATTCACGATTTCTGTTCCGGAAAAATATGCCGATGTACTGAAACCGTTTGTGGGGAAAACGGTCGTCTTTGGGATTCGACCGGAAGATATTCACGATGAGCATACGGCGTATAATGTAAAGGAAAAGGCAACCGTTAAAGCAACCATTGAAGTGGTTGAACCAATGGGGAGTGAAATGTATTTGTACCTAACAACCGGCTTGAATAATTTTATTGCCCGAATAGAAACGGATTCAATTCCTCCCTCGGGAACCGAAACAACCCTCATTTTTGATATGGATAAGGTCCATTTTTTTAATAAAGATACAGAGGAGACAATTATTTAAAATACCGCCAATAAAGAAATCTCAACCCATTCGAAATTAATTGGGAACAATTTCGCACCGATTTCGTTTACATACAAAATTCCACAAAATGCCTCGTATTGTATTAAAAAATCAAGCTAATATGAAAATTTATTCTGGAATGTTTTAGGGATTTGCATTTTAAGAGGAAGTTTCTTTGGGTGAAAGGTGTGCTGGGGTGGTGCTAATCTTTTTGTTGAAAATTCCGATAACATAGATAGCCATTAATCGTTGACAATTTCTAATTCCCAAAGCATATCTGTCGAAAGAATTTATCCCAATTTAATATCCGGCATTTAATCATAATTGCCTGGTTTGTCTGAGGGCAATTAGCTATCTGCATTGTTATGAGATTTCCACTACCTATGCGCTATTAAAATGCAGACTATGTGGGTCTAAATTCTGTCAAATAATCGGCAAAACGCTTATCAATTTGGCTTTTTTTCGGTGTAGGTGCAAAAAGATAGACTCAATTTTACGGATGAGCAAATGCGTGTCCGGACCGGTGGTGTTTCCAGCAATGAGTGACTATTGCAGCCATTGTTCTTAACGGTCTTCAATAAAAAATCATCGCTTGTCTTCATTAAACAAATAAATTTAAATCAAAATAGAAAAAAGGAAAGGTTGTTTTATGGAAATTGCAGAATTAAAATCGATGAAGATTCCTGATCTAACCAAACTGGCACAGGACTTAAATATTCCTGATTTCGCGAGTCTATCGAAACAGCAATTGATTTTCAGGATACTGGAAGAACAGACGAAAAAGGAAGGGCTGATTTTTGCCGAGGGTGTTCTGGAAGTGCTTCCCGATGGCTATGGTTTCTTGCGATCGGCCGATTATAATTATCTCCCCGGCCCGGATGATATTTATGTCTCCCCGTCACAAATAAAGCGCTTTAGCATGCGAACCGGAGACATCGTTTCGGGGCAGATTCGGCCCCCGAAAGAAAATGAGCGCTTTTTTGCTCTCTTGAAGGTGGAAGCCATTAACTTTGAAGAGCCCGAAAAAGCAAAAGAAAAGATCATCTTTGATAATTTAACCCCTCTTTATCCTGAAGAGCGCTTGCAGCTGGAATTCAAACCTTCAGAATACTCGACCCGAATCATGGATATTTTAACTCCGGTTGGCAAAGGGCAGCGCGGAATGATTGTGGCTCAACCCAAAACCGGTAAAACCACGTTGCTGCAGCGCATTGCAAATGCCATTACCACAAATCACCCGGAAGTACATTTGATTGTTCTTCTGATTGACGAACGTCCGGAAGAAGTAACCGATATGAAGCGTTCCGTCGATGGGGAAGTCATAAGCTCCACATTTGACGAACCTGCCGATCGCCACATTCATGTGGCGGAAATGGTGCTGGAGAAATCCAAGCGCCTGGTTGAATTCGGACACGATGTTGTGATTCTGCTCGACAGCTTAACGCGTCTGGCCAGAGCCAACAACACGGTCGTTCCTCACAGTGGCAAAATCCTCTCAGGTGGTGTGGATGCCCATGCATTGCAGTGGCCCAAGCGGTTTTTTGGTGCGGCCCGGAATATTGAAGAAGGCGGGAGCCTGACCATTATTGCCACGGCACTTATTGATACCGGAAGCCGAATGGATGAAGTCATTTTTGAAGAGTTTAAGGGTACGGGCAATATGGAATTGGTCCTGAGCCGCGATCTGGCCGATCGGCGTATTTTCCCGGCAATTGATATCAATCGTTCGGGAACACGTAAAGAAGAACTCTTGCTGTCCGATTGGGAATTGAACCGCGTGTGGATTTTGCGCAAATTCCTGAGCGAATTTACCGCGGTCGAAGCCATGGAATTTTTGCTCCAGAGAATGAGCCGTACCAAAACAAACAAGGAGTTCCTGGAATCCATGAGCGGCTAATTCTGCAATAGAATGGTTTCTTGAGGAGATGCCCGGCACTTCCGGAACACCGGGCATTTAAAAATGCGGAATACATGTTGGTCTGCGGGATTTTCTGAGCCTTTTTGAAATATTACTTGCAATTGGAAGAAAAATATATTAAATTTGTTGTCTTAATAAAGATCTAAATTAGGCATTGATAGAGAAGGAGGGTCACCCTTGAAAGCTGGTATTCATCCTAAATATCATGTTGTAACGGTAAAGTGTGCGTGCGGAAATACCTTTCAAACCCGCTCTACCATAAATAAAGATGAAATTAAGGTTGATATTTGTTCTGTTTGTCACCCGTTTTTCTCAGGAAAACAAAAGTTAGTTGATACAGCCGGACGTGTTGAGAAATTTTATCGAAAATACAAGTTACAACGAGAAGCTGATTCTGATAAAAATTAGCTTTACAACCAGACATTATTGCAGGACGGAATACGATGCTTTTGGCATGTATTCCGTTTTTTTGTGTTTTTCAAAACGAGGTAACCGTGAAAGAAAATAAGGACTTACTCCCAGTGGGTGGGCAGGCTGTCATTGAGGGGGTCATGATGCGTTCGCCCCATTCCGTTTCGGTAGCTGTCAGAAAACCAAACGGAAAAATCCTTGTGCGCAGTGAGCCCTATACATCGTGGACAGCTCGAAACAAGTTTTGGGGACTGCCGATTATCCGGGGTGGCATTGTCTTGATTGAATCTCTTTATTGGGGAATCAAGACCCTTACATTTTCTGGAGACGTGGCCATGGAAGAGGAAGACGCTAAAAAGGGCAAAAAGAAAAACGGACAGAAGAAATCAGGCATGTCAGCCTTTCGTACAGCGCTTCTTCTGGTGGTTTCGCTTCTTTTGGGATTGCTTGTATTCTTTTATGCGCCCTTGATGCTCACAGATGCTCTGGGCATTCGTTCGGGAATCTGGTTTAATCTGACCGACGGGGGTATTCGCCTGCTGTTCTTCCTCGGTTACCTGATGCTTATTGCATGGATGAAGGACATCCGCCGTATTTTTGAATACCACGGAGCGGAACACAAAAGCATCTTTACCTATGAAAATGGACTGCCCCTGACCGTTGAAAATACAAAATCCTTTACAACCCATCACCCACGGTGCGGAACCAGTTTTCTGCTGATTGTTATGCTGGTAAGTATCCTTGTTTTTATGTTCCTGGGTCGTCCGGACACGATAATCGACCGCTTCATCCGCCTGCTTTTTGTTCCGGTTATCGGCGGGATCTCGTATGAGCTTATTCGTCTGTCCGGAAAGGGTTACAAGAACAGAATCGGCGCTGCTTTGGTTGCTCCCGGACTGTGGCTTCAACGGATTACAACAAAAGAACCTGATGGGTCACAATTGGAAGTGGCCTTTGCTGCATTGAAGGCGGCGCTGGAGCCCAATGAGTCTAAAAAGGAATACATTCTGGAAGGTGGCTCTTTATGATTGAAAAGATAAAATCGATTATGGATCGTTTTGATGAAATTGGCAAGGAACTTTCTGAGCCGGATGTCGTTTCGGATATGAAAAAATATCAGGCGCTAAACAAGGAATATCGCAATCTTCAGCCCATTGTTGAAAAATATGCGGCCTACAAAAAGATCGCAGAACAGATAGAGGACGATCAGGAAATCCTGAAAAATTCAAATGATGAAGACCTCCTGGAGATTGCTCGGGCTGAAATCGATGAACTGGAAGAACAAAAGGCCGTTCTTGAGGAAGAGATCAAACGCCTCTTAATTCCAAAGGACCCGATGGACGAGAAAAACGTCATCGTGGAGATCCGTGCGGGAACCGGCGGTGAAGAAGCAGGGCTTTTCGCGGGCGATTTATTTCGGATGTACTCCCGTTACGCGGAACGAAAAGGCTGGAAACTGGAAATTATGGATTCCCATCCTCAGGAAATCGGAGGATTTAAGGAAATTATTTTTTCCATTTCAGGCGATGATGTGTACAGCCGGATGAAATACGAGGGGGGAGTTCACCGCGTACAGCGCGTTCCGGCTACAGAAGCCAGCGGCCGCGTGCACACATCGGCGGCATCGGTGGCCGTTTTGCCGGAAGCAGAGGATGTGGATATCGCCATCGACCCAAGGGAAATCCGGGTGGACGTGTTTCGTTCCTCCGGCCCCGGCGGGCAAAGCGTTAACACTACGGATTCGGCCGTGCGGATTACGCATATTCCCACAGGACTGGTGGTCTCGTGTCAGGATGAAAAATCACAGCATAAAAATAAGGCAAAAGCTCTGAAAATCCTGCGGTCGCGTTTACTGGCCAAAAAGCAGGAAGAAGAAACAGCCAAAGTAACGGAGCAGCGGCGGGCGATGGTTAGCACGGGTGATCGCAGTGCCAAGATTCGTACCTATAATTTCCCGCAAAATCGGCTGACCGATCACCGGATCGGACTGACACTTTATAAGTTGGATCAAATTCTGGACGGAAATCTGGATGAGGTTATCGAACCCCTTCAAATTGCCGACCAGACGGAAAAACTGAAGAAGGCGGGATAAATAAAGAATGAATTTTACTAACAAATTTGAAATTACCAAAATAATCTTTACTTTTTAAGAAGAAAATAATATTTTATTATGTTAACAAATTTACTTTAAAAAAGGTCTAATTTACTGATTTTACAAATTGATTTTAAAAATCAACGCAGCGCCATTTGTATTTTTTTGTCTTTAAAGTAAATTCAAAAAAAATAGGGGAATAGGAATTAAACATTTTTTTATCGGAGAGTACGACGAACACAGGCGAGCTAAATTCTGAGAAAATGAATGGAAATCGTTATCAAGCCCTGAAGAAGTGGCGAGTGATCGATTTAATTCAATGGACAACGCAGTTTTTTGAAAAGAAAAGCATCCCGGATGCACGACTCAATGCGGAGCGTTTGCTCAGCCGGGTATTGGGTCTGAATCGGGTTCAACTCTATCTTCAGTTTGAAAATATTCTGACACAAGACCAGCTGGACAGTTTTCGCGAATCGGTTAAACGACGGCTTAACAACGAACCCCTGCAATATATTTTGGGGGAAACGGAATTTATGTCACTTCCGTTCAAGCTAAGTCCCTCTGTTTTAATTCCCCGACCAGATACGGAAATCCTTGTAGAACAAGTACTTGAGAATACACCTCAAAACATGGAAATCACCATTCTGGATATTGGAACGGGGTCGGGGAATATTGCGGTTAGTTTGGCACATTATCTCCCCCAAAGCCGGATAGTGGCCGTAGACATCTCCCAAGAGGCGATTGACGTAGCCAGAGAAAATGCAGAGCTTAATCGGGTGAACGATCGGATTCGGTTTATTCGGGAGGATGTGTTTGACGGTTCTTTTATTATGAAGCTTGGGAATCGGTTTGACAGAGTCGTTTCAAATCCTCCGTATATTTCCGAAACGGAGTTTTATACGTTGCCTGAGGAAGTCCGAAATTTTGAACCCCATATTGCACTTCGGGATGGCGCTGATGGACTGACGTTTCATCGAAGGATTTCTCAGGTGGCCGCTGAAATGCTGACTCCGGGAGGTAAGGTGTTTCTGGAGGTCGGCCAGGGACAGTGGGAAAAGGTTTTGGAAATCCTGGAACAAGATGGGTTTCAGAATGTATATGTAACAAAAGATCTTGCAGGGATTGATCGCGTGTTGGTTGGTGAAAAGAAATTTGACTAAGATGGAGGACGGTATGAATCCGGATATTTTTAGAGAATATGACATTCGCGGTATTGTTGAAACCGATCTTACAGAGGATGTGGCGGAACTGGTTGGAAAAGCCTACGGTACGCATATGAAACGCCTGGGTTATAAAACCTTTTCGGTCGGCGGGGATGTTCGGCTAACGACTAACCGTTTGAAAAAGGCACTCATCAGGGGACTTCTTTCCACGGGGGGAGATGTTGTCGATATTGGAACGGTACCCACACCGGCATTCTATTTTTCGATTCCTCATCTGAGCCTGGACGGAGGGGTTATGGTAACCGGCAGTCATAATCCTATTGAATACAATGGATTAAAAATGAACAAAGGGTTGGGTTCCGTTTACGGCGACGAAATTCAAGTGCTGCGAAAGCTTATCGAAGCGAACGATTTTGAGACCGGCAGCGGGACATTCAAGGAAATCTCCGTTCTTGACGATTACAAGTCCATGCTCAAAAGTAAAATCAAACTCAATCGTAAACTAAAAATTATTATGGACCCGGGAAATGGGACGGGCGGATTGGTCGCTCCGGAGGTTTTTCGGGCATTGGGTGCCGATGTAACCTGTATTTTTTGTGAACCGGATGGGCATTTCCCCAATCACCTGCCGGACCCCACGGTTTTGAAATACATTCAGACCCTGCGTGAAAAGGTGCTTGAAACAAAGGCAGATATCGGTATCGGTTACGACGGCGATTCCGATCGCGTGGGTGTCATCGATAATACGGGGCGCGTGATTTTTGCCGATCGGCTTCTTGCTATTCTCGCAAAAGAGGTGCTGAAACGGCGTCCCGGCTCCGAGATTATTTTCGATGTAAAGTGCTCTCAAGCACTTGTTGAGGAAATTGAAATGAGCGGCGGGAAGCCTCTCATGTGGAAAACCGGGCACGCTCTTTTGAAATCAAAATTGCAGGAAGATAAGGCGCCTCTGGCGGGCGAAATGTCCGGCCACATCTTTTTCGCGGATGATTATTATGGGTTCGATGATGCCATTTACGTCTCCCTTCGGCTGGCTCAATTGCTATCCAATTCGGATAAAACAATGGCCGAGCTGGCAGACGAAATTCCGTCGTATTATTCGACCCCGGAAATTCGGGTAGAATGCGCCGAGGAAGAAAAATTCAAAATCGTTGACGAATTGTCGAACTATTTTAAATCGAAATACAAAACGATTGATGTCGATGGGGTCCGTGCGCTTTTTGGAGACGGCTGGGGTCTCCTGCGTGCATCCAACACACAGCCCGTTTTGGTGCTTCGGTTTGAAGCGAAAACCGAAAAGCGAATCAAAGAAATCATCGATATTTTTGTTCAAAAATTGAAAGAATATCCTTCCGTCAAATTGGACGAGGGTGATTTTACGATCGTAAAAGGGTGAGAGTAAAATATTTTATTACATTATTTGGACTAATAAAAACGACGTATTTCTCAATATTTCTAACCATTAATACGTGTTGTTCACGTCGGGTATGAGCAACTGCGTTTGGTCAGAAAAATGTGTCGTTTGAATTAGTCCTTTTTTATTTGTTGAGTGAATGAATTGTACTCCCAAAAATGATAAGTAATTTCCGGTTCGGCATTTGCAGCATTATCATTTGCAAAGCCCGTCCTGAGAAATAATAAATTGTTGAAACAAAAACACAAAAGCAGAGAATAGAAATTGTAAATCACATAATAGTATGAGTAATTTCAAAGATAAAAGGTTTTAAATGAACAAAGAATTAGTAGAAAAAAAGATTATCGATATTCTTAAGCACAACCGAAATCGATATTACAAAGCAAAAACACTTGCCAGACACGCAAAAATCCCCAAAGAAAGCTATTCCTGGTTCCGGGATTTATTGACTCAAATGCAAAAAGAAGGAAAAATTCTTAAGGAAAAGGGGAAGGGCTACACCTATCCTCAGAAGGTGTCTACCTTTGTTGGAGAGCTACGCGTAAAAACTCAGGGATACGGTTTTGTTATTTCGGACGATGGCAAAACAGAGGTGTTTGTGAGCCAGCGAAATATGGGGACCGCTATTCACGGGGACCGGGTTCTTGTACAGCTTTTTGCCCGACCCAAACGAAACGTGCTCCACACAGAGGGAAAGGTAGTGGAAGTGCTGGAGCGCCGGCAGTCCAGCATTGTTGGAATATTTCGGGAAGGCAAATATTTTAATTACGTCGTACCGGATGATCTGAAAATTACCTGGGATATTCTAATCGCTCCGGGTCACGATAAAGGTGCCAAACCGGGGCAAAAGGTTGTGGTGAAAATCCTGGAATGGGAACACACCCAATTGAATCCGGAGGGAAAAATTGTGGAGGTTCTGGGCTATCCGGATGAAAAGGGCGTGGATGTGCTTTCTGTGGTAAAATCACTCGATTTACCGGTTGCTTTTCCCAAAGAGGTGCTCAAGGCTGCCAGAAATATTCCGGAGGACATCCCGGCTGCTGAGATTGAGCGGCGACTGGATCTGCGGGACGAGGAAATTTTCACGATTGATCCGGAGGATGCCAAAGATTTTGACGATGCCGTTTCCCTGCGTACGATGGAAAATGGGACTTACGAGCTTGGGGTACACATTGCAGATGTCAGCTACTACGTTCCCGAAGATTCTGTTCTGGATAAAGAAGCCCTGCGCCGTGCGAACAGCGTTTATCTGGTTGATCGGGTGGTACCCATGCTTCCCGAACACCTGTCGAACACAATTTGCAGTCTCCGACCCAATGAAGACCGCCTGACCTTTTCGGTGATTATGATTCTCAACAAAAAGGGAACGGTCGTTGATTATCGAATTGAAGAATCCGTTATTCGCAGCAAGCGGCGTTTTTCCTACGAGGAAGTCCAAAAGATTATTGACACCGGTAAGGGGCCGTTTGTGGAAACCTTGATAAAAATGAGAGACCTCAGCCAAAAGCTGCGCCGCAAACGAATCGCTCAGGGAAGTCTGGATTTCGAGACACCCGAGGCAAAAATCATTTTGGATGAAAATGGCCGTCCCATTGAGGTGAAACGAGTGGAACGATTGGAAAGTCACCAATTGGTTGAGGAATTTATGCTTCTGGCCAATCAGGTAGTGGCGTTACACGGAACATTTGGTGCATTGATTCAAACGAGAAAAAAACGGCTTCTTCCTTTCATTTACCGTGTTCACGAACGTCCGAGTCCCGACAAAATCCGCGATTTCCGAAATCTTGTGGAAGCGCTGGGACACAAGTTTCCGGGCAAAAAGGGACGGGTCGATCAGAAAATGCTTCAGAAATTATTGGAAGAGGTTGAGGATACGCCTGAAGAGATCATTGTGAACAATGTGATGCTGCGGTCAATGATGAAGGCTCAATACTCAACCAAAAATGTCGGCCATTTTGGGCTGGGATTTTCACATTACACGCATTTTACATCGCCTATCCGCCGCTATCCGGATCTGGAGGTTCACCGGCTTCTGAAGGAATACCGGAAAAAGGTACGGCCGGAGCGTAAGACCATCCTTCGTGAAAAATTGCCGGAGGTTTGCAAAATCGCTTCCGAACAGGAAATCCGGGCTCTTCAGGCCGAAAGAAAATCAATTAAAATGAAACAGGTCGAGTTTATGGCCGATAAATTAGGCGAGGAGTATTTGGGAATTATTTCAGGGGTGGTACCGTTTGGAATTTTTGTGGAATTGGAAGAAACTTTGGTGGAAGGATTGGTTCACGTCAAGGATCTTCCGGAGGATTATTACATCCACGATGAGAAAAAATTCGCCATGATCGGAAAACACACGGGAACGACATTTCGTTTGGGCGATCAGGTTCGTGTCCGCGTGGCACGGGTCAAACCGGATGAAAACATCATCGATTTTACGCTGGTCGTATAAAACGAACAAATTTTAAAAAAGGCTTGCTTTTTGGAAAATAATTCCGTATTTTTAATGCAATTTTTAACCTGAATCATTTATTAGCCACAAAGTCTCGAAAACACAAAGGCAGAATAAACAAAAAGATAAAAGAATATTCATTGAAACAGAAAGATGGACAAAACGAATTGAGTTTCAAATAGTCAATTATTTTATTTGGTATAGCCTTTATGGTTTAGGGGCTTCGTGGCGAAAATTTATGAAGAATCCAGGTTAAAGAAATTCCAAAAGAAGACGATAGGTTAAAAAGAAAGACAGTGCAGTTAAAACACAAAGAGTTCAGCCAAATATGCCATTTGAGATTTTCACATATTTACCCCCGATTGTAAAAATCCAGTGGAAAGGTCATCACCTTTATTCTGATTTCCTCACTACCAACTCTACATCCGTTTCATTGTAGTTCTTTTCTGGTTGTAATTCCTTTTTTATTCAAAACAGCACAAAAAATTTATTTTCAATAGAGGAGTCTCTATCATGGCATCTCGTATCGTTTATTACAGTACGAATCAGGCATTGTCTCATTCCCGGGGGCAGGTTTCCTTTAAAGAGGCCCTATTAATGGGCCAGGCCCCTGATTTGGGCCTGTTCATGCCCAGCCGTATCCCCCAGGTTTCCATGAATGAATTACGGCGATTGCCGGACATGTCGTATCCGGAAATAGCAGCGCTCATTTTGGGAAAATATCTTCACGGGGACATTTCATCTGACCGGCTCTTTCAGCTGACATCAGAGGCATACGCATTTGATATTCCCATTGAAAAGATGGGAGAGGATCGTTTTTTACTGAGATTGGATCAGGGCCCTACGGCCTCTTTTAAAGATTTTGCGGCTCAAATGCTGGCCCGTTTGATGGGGGCTTTCAAAGATCCGTCGGTCCATTTGAATCTCCTTGTGGCCACGTCCGGCGATACGGGAGGTGCCATCGGACGGGCTTTTCACGGAATTCCCGGGATGGATGTGTACATATTGTACCCGAAGCAGGAAGTGAGTCCGGAGCAGGAGGCTCAGCTTACGTCCATTAATGAAAATGTTTTTGCGGTGGCCGTAGACGGCAAATTCGACGATTGTCAGTCCATGGTAAAGGCCGCGTTTGAGGATTCCGAGCTGGACCGCTTTCACCTGACCTCCGGGAATTCCATCAATATCGGTCGCCTGCTCCCGCAGATGGTGTACTATTTTTATGCCTATTCACGAAGTGTTTCCCCGGGAGAAAAGGTGATATTTTCGATCCCTTCCGGAAATTTTGGCAATGCGATGGGCTGTGAACTGGCGCGCCGAATGGGACTTCCGGTTGAAAAAATTATTATTGCCACCAATGAAAATGACGCCTTTCCCAGATTCCTTCAATCGGGAACGTACAAAAAATTGGCCCATTCCCGGAAATGTCTGTCGAATTCGATGAATGTGGGGCATCCCAGTAATCTGGCCAGACTCTTCGATTTGTACGGGGGGCATGTGGATAAAGACGGTCGTGTGTATCGGGTTCCGGATCTCCGAAAAATGCGGGAATCTATTTTCAGTGTCAGCATTTCCGATGCGGAAACAGTTACGACAATGCGCAGACTTTTGAAGCAAGACAAGATTCTGCTGGAGCCCCACGGGGCCGTTGCCTACGCAGGCCTTGAAAAATATGAGGATCAATCCGGCCACCACCGAAAAATCTCAAAAATTGTGCTGGAAACGGCACATCCGGGGAAGTTTGCGGGTGTGATTCGGGACCATCTGGGATTTGAGCCGGAAATTCCTCCATCGTTGAAGAATGATTCTTTAAAAAATAAGTATGCCGTTTTGCCCAATAATTATGAAATTTTTAAAAATTATTTACTGGAGAACTTAAAGAAATAAGCGGAGTTTTTTTGGGGATTCCGGTTTTCACCACAATAAATTGTGGTGATTGTACAAGGGATTTTGGTATAATTGATCATTTTGAGGCGGTTACAAAATGGCCAATTTGTACGATCACCCTAATTTATTAGGGTGATTTTTTTCGGTTCAAGGCTACCTCTCCTTCCCTTTTTCAATGCGTATGCGCAGGGATTCCGGCCACTGCGACGGATCTTCCGAAGGGTAAATCCGAAGCGGGGGGCCGTTTTGTGTTAAAAGATCCTTTGTGCGGCAGTGCAAGATCTTTTTTGCGGCGGCCAGTCCGGTTGCCGTTACGCCGGCCACACCGTGACTGAGTGTGTTGGCACCACACATGAACAGGCCGTCAATCTCCGTGCGGATGGGAAAAGATCCCGGTCCCACCTGCGAAGGCGATTTTTCGATCCCGTACAAACTGCCGCGCGTGCTGTTGATGTAAAATTCATTGGTAAGCGGTGAGGCCAGGTTCCAGAAAACAACGTGATCACTTAATCCCGGAATGCGTTTGTCCAGGGCACGAAACATGCGCCGGGCCAGGGTTTCCTTCAGGGCCTGATAATCGCTTGA
Organism: Calditrichota bacterium; assembly: GCA_013151735.1. Taxonomy (NCBI): domain Bacteria; kingdom Pseudomonadati; phylum Calditrichota; species Calditrichota bacterium. The sequence continues at coordinate 19,504 of JAADHR010000055.1, forward strand.
GCGGGCGCCCGATTTTTCTCCGGCCCATTTTTGGAAAGCGTCGTAGCCGACAAACGTAAACGCTTCACAGGTGTGATGGCCGTGGTGCATTTTTGAGGGATCCTTTAATGTGGTAACCGTCAAAAAAACAGATTTCGGCATCTCGGCCTTCAACGCGTAATCGGTTAATCCCAGTTTGTAAATCTCATCCACATTTTCATTTTCATAATACCAGCAATTTCCCGAGTCCAGGCCGGCTGCCCGAAGGTCCATGTCCACGGCAAAAAACAGGCTCAGCGACGATGTTGAATAGGTTACGCGATCCAGTTTCCGCCTCAGCTTTGGGCTGATGTGTTCCCGTCCCACCATTTTGCCGAAAGTCACCTCGGGATCGGCGTTGCTGATGACAAAGCGGGAACGGATTTCTGTTCCGTCAGAGAGGCGTACCCCAATGACGCGGCGGTTTTCCAGAAGGATTTTTTCCACAGGGGATTTGAGCCGGATTTCTCCGCCTGCCTGGGTGAGTGCCCGTACAAATGCTTTTGGAATGGCAAAACCCCCGCCCTTTGGATAATATCCCCCATTGAAGTAATGCGCGGTAATTCCCGCATGAACGAATGCTGAAACCCGCGACGGAGGCAGACCGTGATCGCCCGATTGTCCGGACAGAACACCCTTTAATACGGGATCCGAAACATGTGCGTCAATCAAATCCTGTCCGGTTTTTCGGCTCCATTTAAAGATTGAAAGCAAGCCGCCTGCTGATTTTAGGGCCTCTGCCGGACCGTGAATATTTCCCAGACGGTTGATGTTTTTCATGAGCCCGGAAATGGTTTCAAAGTAGGTATCAATCCCCTTTGCGTCGTGGGGGAAACGCGACTTTAATCGTTCTATGAGGTTTTCTTTTCCTTTGGGCAGATCAAAACGTTCCTTTCCCAAAAAAATGTGGTCGTAGCCTTCCGGATTCAGTTCCAAAAAAATCAAATCCTTGGAAACGCCGAGCCCTTCGTAAATGGCGCGCAGAAACCCGTCGGCTTCCAGATCGCCGATGTAATGCACACCCGGGCTGAACCGGTATCCGTTGAGTGTAAAAGAATGGGTCCAGCCCCCGGGGACTTCGTGCTGTTCGCACACAAGTACCCTTAATCCGGCTTGCGCCAGTGGGACGGCTGCTGCCAACCCGCCTGCGCCGGAGCCAATCACAATAACGTCGTAATCGGTAGTCATAAGGATGCCTCCCAATTAGGGATGAAAAAAGACAGGGAGCGTGCTTGCGACGGCTCCCTTTTTGGGCCCTACGTTGTCTGATCGTGATAGGGAATAGGAATATATTGAACCGACGGACGGTTCAATCCCGACTGGGGGAAGAGGTTCATGAACTGATACACCTCCTGGGGCAGATCGGTGCGAACGGGAAGACCCAGTTCCCGGGCGATTTTCACGGTAATCGGATAATCGTGGGTCCATCGGCCTTCCGAAAGAGTTTGGGCCAGAACTTTTGCTTTAGCTTCCGGCATTTTGCCTTTAAGGCAGGACATGACAAATTCCCTGACCTGTTTCATGGCCTTTCGGGCCTGATCGGCCAAAATAAGCGTTTTATCGTCCAATTTTTCAGTTGATTTTTTCTGGACGACCTTTAGAATAGAGGCCGCCGGGGATTGTCCCAATTGTGGATCAACCGGCCCGAGGACGGCGTTTTCATCCATTAGGATTTCGTCCGCTGCCAGAGCAAGCAGGGTACCGCCTGACATGGCATAGTGGGGAATCATGACCGTCACCTTTGCCGGATGTTTCAGCATGGCCGTTGCAATTTGTTCCGTGGCCAGAACCAATCCCCCGGGCGTGTGCAAAATCAGATCGATTGGCATATCCTTGGGTGTAAGCCGGATCGCCCGCAAAATCTGTTCGGAATCCTCAATGCTGATGTATTTGATGATCGGAAATCCGATAAAGCTCATGGATTCCTGTCGGTGGATGAGCGAAATGACACGGGACCCGCGCTTTTTTTCCATCTTTTTTAAAAAATTCATTCGGGTTTTGGTTATCAGGTATTTTTGATACCAGGGAATTAAGAGTGACAGAATAAATAATAACCAGAAAAGATTTGCCAATGGGTCTTTCATGGAATTTCCTCCAAATTACCAGGGTAAATATTCGTCAACAAATGCGGGACGCCGCTTTTCTTTGAAAAACCAGACCAGGATTAAACCGGTTGCGAAACCGCCGATGTGTGCAAAATAGGCAACCCCGCCTGTGGCCATGTGAGCGGCCGGCAATGCGACCAGTCCGTACACCAGCTGCAAGGCAAACCAAAAAAGAATAAAGATGAAGGCCGGAATCTCAATAATATCGATGAAAATAATGATAATAAGCAGGGTCAGAATTTTGGCCCGGGGGTACATTAACAGATAGGCGGCCATGACACCGGCAATGGCTCCGCTTGCCCCGATGTTGGGAATGGTAGAGGCCGGATTCACGGCATATTGGGTCATCGTTGCGGCCACTCCGCACAGAAGGTAAAAGATCAGATAGCGACCATGCCCCATGGCGTCTTCCACGTTATCCCCGAAAATCCACAGAAACCACATGTTTCCGATAATATGCAGCCACCCCCCGTGGAGGAACATGGCCGTAAAAATGGGGATAATGCGCCCGAAAAACGGGTCCATTCCGAAAGCGGCGGGATGGGTAAAATGCGCAGGGACAAATCCGTAAACCTGAAGAAAATTTTGTATGGCCGGGCCAAGTGACACTTCAATGAAAAATGCCCAAACGTTGACCATGATGATCAAAAAATTAACAATAGGAAAATGTCTGGACGGAATGGTGTCTTTTAGTGGAATCACAAATACGCTCTCCTATTTTTGTTGTTGACTGGAGCCATTGGGATTTCCGGGACGTCTGTAGGGCAGCGGAATATATTGAACGGAAGTTTTTTGCTGACCGGGCTGCGGGTACAAATCCATGAGGGCGTAAACCTCTTCCGGCAAGTCGGTGGAGATGTTTAATCCCAATTTTTTGGCTTCTTCTGCCGAAATGGGGTAATCGTGTGTCCAGCGCCCTTCCGTGAGTGTTTGGGCCAGGGTTTTTGCGGCTTTTTTGTCCATTTTATCGATGAGCAGATTTTCCACAAAGTCCCGAATCTGTTTCATAGCCTTTTCACTGACATCGGCCAGGATAAGTGTTTCATCGTCAATATCGTCGTATTTTTTTTGTTCGAGTAATTTCAAGATGGAGGCGGCCGGCTTATCTCCAAGCTGAGGATCAACGGGCCCCAGTACCGCACTTTCGTCCATGATAATTTCATCGGCTGCCAGTGCCAGCAAAGTGCCCCCGGACATGGCATAGTGAGGGACCATAACCGTTACCTTGGCGGGATGATTCTTGATGGCATTGGCAATTTGCTCGGCGGCCAAAACGAGTCCGCCGGGGGTGTGAAGGATCAAATCGATGGGCATGTCCTTTGGGGTCAGACGAATAGCTCGGAGAACCTGTTCGGAATCGTGAATGTCAATATATTTTACCAGGGGGAATCCCAGGAACGCCATGGTTTCCTGACGATGGATCATAGCGATTACCCGGGACTTTCGCTTGTTTTCGAGCTTGTGGAGCATTTTAATGCGGCCGGCTTCGAGCGCCCGCTTCTGAAAAAGCGGAATCAGAGCGGCAAATATAAAAAGCAACCAAAATAAATCTGCAAAAGAACTCATTATTCCTCCTTAAAAATGACGGAAGTACCAGTAACCGAGAACGGCATATAACGTTAAGATAACCCAGCCGCCGCGCAGAAAGAGATTCCACAAACGGCTCCATTTTACGTAAACAACGTACAGTAAAAGTCCCAACAGAATTGATACAATTGTCCACATGGTTTGGACCTCCCTAATCATACTGTTTATTATACGGACTGTTTTCGTTCAGACACTATTTATTCCAACCTTTTCCCCCGCCCAATCCACGGCCACCCCCCAGGCCCCGGCCAAGCCCCCGGCCTCTTCCCATGCCGCGTCCCAGACCCCGACCCAATCCGGGTCCCATGCCGCCTCTGAAAGACTCCCCCTCATGCCCGACGCCGAATCCCCCGCCATCATGCGGGCTGTTTTTCATGGTGGGCTGATCGATGGGCTTTAATTCACCGGATTTTAGCTGTTCGACGGCCTCTTTTACGGTTTTGTTGCGAACCACAAACACCGGAATATGGGCGCGGTTTAACGCTGCAAACGATCCCGGCCCAATGTTTCCGGTAATAATCGCATCAATGTTCATCGCAAGGATGTCCGCAAGTGTGATTTGGTTTTGGCCGTCAACCGCATTGGGGATCGCCCGAAAATCCATGGTTTCCACATCTATTAAAATGAAATATTTGGAATGGCCGAAACGCTTTTCTGTTTTTCCATCCAGGGTTGGTTCGCTTGATGTCACCAGTACTTTTTTCATGGGGATGCTCCTTTAATCAACCAGCTCTGCTTCGGAAGGAATCTTAAAATACGTTTTTCCTTCAAATTGAATTCTTTGTAAGCGCCTGTCTTCCTGAAGAAGCTCGAGATATTTGAGCAATTCATCCCTGTGAATGCCCAGGGATTCCTCCATTTCCTCGATTGTACAGGCACGGATTTTCAAAAGCGTAATCAGTGACTCTTCGATTTTTTCACGATACGCCTTATTGGTTTCCCGGTCAAAGGTCGCAATGATTTCCGCCTTTGGGCCAATGATTTGCCGGAGTTTTTGTAATTCCTCTTTGGTTACCGGTTGAGCTCTTCCAAATCCCGGGGGACGAACCACCGTATTCAATTGAACACGATCCGGATTGATCTTTCGAACCGCTTCTGCCAGACGGTAGTACTCCTCTTCCTTATCATTGACATTTTTTACGATGAGGATTTCCAGCCAGATCGGGCCGGAATAGTCTTTACGAAATTGTACAAGGCCTTCCAGAACCCGCTTGAGGGTAAGGCCCTTGACCGGATGGTTAACCTTTCTAAAAATCTCCTCGGAGCCGGCATCCAAAGACGGCATGACCAAATCAGCCGGAAGCAGATCTTCACGGACATCCGGCCGCCACAGAAGGGTTCCATTTGTAATCACGGCAATGGGTGTGTCGGTCATGCGTTTGATTTCTCGAATGAGGTACCCCAATTGGCTGTTCAGGGTGGGCTCGCCCGATCCGGAAAATGTAATAAAATCCAATGGAACATGATTATGTGACAGGTACTCCTGCAGTTCGGAAAGGATGTCCCTGGCGGAAATGTACTCGGCCCGCTCAAGGGTTTTCATGGACGTTTTATCGACTTCACAATAAACGCAATCGAGGGAACACACTTTCTTGGGGATGGGATCGATACCCAGGGAAACTCCCAGCCGCCGTGAGGGAACGGGGCCGAATAAGTGCTTCATAATGCTCCTCAAATCATTTACAGGTGCACAGGCATCAAAAGGGATGCCTGCGCACCGTTGACAGCGGTTGTTTTTCAGGCCTTGTTTGCAGAACCAAACAAGCGAATTCTGTCTTTAACCACGTCTTTCATTTTTTCGCGCGCGGGGCCGATGATTTTTCTGGGATCAAAAACGCCCTTGTTGGTTGTCAGAACTTCTCGCAGAGCAGCCGTAAACGCCAGGCGCAAGTCCGTGTCTGTATTGACTTTGTTGATACCGTACCTGATGGCCTCTTTTAATTCATCCGCGGGAAGACCCTTGGCGCCCTTAATGTCGCCGCCGTATTGATTAATGGTATCCAAAAGGTGCTGTGGAACGCCGGAAGCGCCGTGAAGGACCAGAGGAATGCCGGTTTTTTCCTTCACTTTCTTCAGGCGATCGAAATCCAGTTTGGCTTCTCCCTTAAATTTAAATGCTCCGTGAGAGGTGCCGATCGCCGGGGCCAGAAAATCGACGTGGGTGAGTTCAACAAATCTTTCGGCTTCGTCGGGATCAACCAGAATGGCATCTCGTTCGGAAACGGATATTTGGTCTTCAATGCCCTGCAGCCGCCCTAATTCAGCTTCTACCGATACGCCCATCGGGTGTGCGATGTCTACAATTTGTTTGGTTAATCGAACATTTTCGTCAAAGGGTTTTGACGATGCGTCAATCATCACAGAGGTAAATCCGCCCCGCAGGCATTGCATGATCACATCAAAATGGGTGCCGTGATCCAGGTGGAGCGCAATGGGAATGGATGTTTGCGCCGCCGCCGTGCGAACCAGACTAACCAGATAATCCAGTCCGGCGTATTTGATCGCGCCTTCGCTGGCCGCAATTATTACAGGCGATTTTTCCTCCTCTGCCGCCTCAATAATAGCCTGCAGAATTTCCATATTATTAATATTAAAGGCCCCAACCGCATAACCGCCTTTGTTTGCGGCATCCAACACAACCTTTCCAGAAACCAGACTCATGGCGGAAACTCCTTTCCTCTTTCGGTTCAATCGTTTTGTTTTAGTCCATCTAAAATTACAAAATCTCTTGTTTAAATTCAAGTTAATTTTATTTTTCCAAAGAGATTTTGCCCCTCACCCCGACAAATAATGGCGACGGCTCACATTTGGGGTGTTTGGGCGATCGGTTTTTTGGGGGGCCGCTCAAATCCCTGAACAGTCGCCGTAAAGTATCAGCGAGGACGATTACGGATACTCAAAAAAACCTTGATGTTTGCCTCGAAGTTCTCTAAATTTTAAATCAATTGAGAAAGGAAACGGCAGAGTGGAAAACCGTGTGTACTATTGGATTGGGTTTCTGGGTTACAGTATTCTGGTTGTAGCCGTCGGATTTTATGTTTATTGGAAGGAAAAACAGGCCGGACAAACGTACGACAATCGGGCGTTCTGGACGGCTAACCAGCAATTATCCGGATATTCCATTGGACTGTCTATTTCGGCCAGCATGATGTCCGTGAGCTGGTCCTGTGTGTACGATGTGCAGCTTTTTTATTGGTACGGATGGGGCGGGTTGTGGCTGCTGGCGATCCCCTGGCTGATTACAATGGGTGGCTTCTTTTTCTTTTCACCTCTCTTTCGCCGATTACGGGTGTTTTCTCAACCGGAACTTCTGGAACGCCGTTTCGGGGCACGGGCACGTCAATTACTGGCCCCTGTGCTGATTCTTGTGTTTATCACGTGGGCCGGCGCTGAAATCTACGCGGCCGGAATTTTAATTGCACCCTTTTTGGGACTATCCCTTCCGTGGATGCTTTTCCTCATTGCACTGGTTGTGGCTCTTTATTCATTTGCCGGGGGATTTGAGGCAGTGGTTTCAACGGATAAAATCCAGTTTGCAATTGTGGCCGTTTTTGTGGCGGTCTCGGCGTACGTGGGCGTAAACGCAGCTGCCCGGCAGGCCGGCAATTTTTGGGGATTTCTTTCGGCTCTCCCCACACCTCCCAAAGCCAACCCGAATTTTCTGCAGGCGTTTTCTCCGGGACTGGCGCTTATCGGACTGACGTTTTTAGCCTATTTGCCGGGCTGGCTGGTAGAAACCGACGTTTGGGTGCGCCTGCAGGCGGCCTCCAGCAACAACCAGGCCCGTAAAGGAATCGGGGTAGCTGCTTTGAATTCCTTTTTATTTGTGGGTGTTTTTCCCCTGCTGATTGGCCTTTCGGCACTCTACTTGTACCCGCCTCTGGGGGCACACATCCCGGATAAACTTCAAGACGGAGCCCTCATTTTTACGGTTCTTTTGCAGGATTTTGCCCCGACGTGGTTGAGTCTGGTGCTGAGTATCGGCCTCATTGCGGCCGCCATGTCCACAGTGGACACCTGCGGGAATGTGGTGGCGCTTTCTCTTTCTTACGATCTGTTGGAACCGGCTCTTCGGGAAAAATGGTCGGCTCAAAAACTCAACCGCTTGGCCCGCTGGATGTCGGTGTTTGCTATTGGCCTCGCCTTCATTTATGCCCTGTTCACAAACTCCCTCTGGGATATTTTTTATCTGTCTTCCGGGCTGCTGACCACCACCATTTTTTTCCCTGTAATCGGTGCTTTTTTAAAAGATACGACAAAATTGCAGATTCATCTGTCCACCGGTCTGGGTTTTCTGGGAACTCTGGGCGGCTATTCTCTGGAAAAAGCCCATATTTTACAGGTTGTGGAACCGGATTGGCTGGCCCAGACAGGGCTGGGGTACATTCTTTTGGGTTTTTTCCTGAGTGCCGTTGGTTTTGTTCTGGGGAGAATCAGAAAATAAATGAAGCCTGCCCCTTCCGCAGCTCCCATCGGGAACCGCTGAAAATCAAATAAAACAAATACGCTTGTTTGGACATTCCGCTTGATTTTTAGTCAAAAAAATGATAATGTAATAGTATGTGCGATTTCATCTCAAATCGAATTGAAGGAGACGAATCATGAAGCGACTGAGCATTCTGTTGACAGCCATTTTTCTGCTGGCTTTGGTAGAAGGCGCATCCGCATTTGGACGGTACAATAATGGGCGCGTCACGATTGTTAAACTGGGATATTTTGCGCCGAAGGATGTCAAACCCGGTTTTATGGGCTCGCTGACGCTGGGAAGCGCCGTTGACGAAAATGTGGACGTGGGCGTGTCTATCGGCTATTTCTCCCGATCGTACAAAAAAAATCAGGTCGTAGCTGAAGAAGTTTCTGCGGGCGGCGTTGTTCAAAAAACCATCCAGCAAACCCTGGATTTTTCCACAAAAGCCATTCCGATTTTGGCCACAATTATGGTGAAGTTTAGCTCGAGGATGCCGTTCACCTTTTTTCTTGGAGGCGGGCTGGGATATGAACTGCTGTTGAATAACGAAACAAACTATGAACAAAATATTTCAGAAAAACGTTATTACCATGGATTCGGATGGCAATTGCAGGGCGGTGCCATGTATCGGATTGGCCGGCGATCCTGGTTTTTTGGTGAGATTTTTTACAACAGTGCCACGCCCAGCCGAAACAAATCCAAGGATTCCAAAGGGTTGCCCACGTGGGAACAGGTCGATTTTTCGGGCATTGGGGCGCGTCTCGGATTCCGTTTGGGGGGATATTAAAACAGGCCGTGTGTTTCAGGGAATGAGACTTTTTGCTTCATATTTTTAAGTAACTGGCGATAATAAAATTATGAGTTATTATTCTGAACAAACCTTTCAATTCGGATTGGGTGCCCGTTTAACCCCGGGGGTCAAGTATCTCCTAATTGCCACGTCGGCCGTGTACCTGCTTCAACTGATTTTCTGGCAGCCGATGATCCATTGGTTTGCTCTGAATCCAAAAATGATCTTGCAGTCCTTCGCGATCTGGCAATTTTTCACCTATATGTTCCTGCACGGCAATTTTCTGCATATTTTGTTCAACCTCTTCGTTCTGTGGATTTTTGGAGCGGAAGTAGAAGAGGCCTGGGGAACCAAACCCTTTCTGAAATACTATTTCATTACGGGTGTCGGAGCCGGTGTGATTGACTTCCTGGTCAATTTGATTTTTGGCATGCACGTGATTACGGTTGGGGCCTCCGGTGCGATTTACGGGCTCATTATCGCCTTTGCACTGATCTTTCCCGAACGATACATTACCCTGCTTGTTTTATTTGTGCTGCCCGTTACCATGAAAGCCACACACATGGCGGCCATTATGGCCTTGATTTCTGTTTTTGCGGGTGTTTCAAATCTGTTTGGCGTGGGAGACGGCGTAGCGCATTTTGCCCATCTTGGCGGGATGCTGGTCGGATACCTTTATTTGAAAACGGATTTACGCCGAACACTTTTTAAGGATACGCTCAAACGCCCCATGAAACTGCATCGGGTAAAAAAAGACATTAAAAATATACACAAACTAAAAACAATCGAACAACAGGTGGATGAAATTCTGGACAAGATTAATGAAGTCGGTTATGATGGATTAACCAGCGAAGAGAAAAGGATTCTGAAGCGGGCAAGCAATCATTTTTCACGAGATAAGGACAAGGGTGACCAATAAGGGGAAAGATCTTCCGTGACCAAGAAAAACAAACGTGTTGAATTTTTCGACTACAGGGGAGCCATTCACATTCATACCCATTATTCGGATGGTTCCGGAAATTTAAAGAAGGTCATAAAATCAGGATTGAAAACGTACCTTGATTTTTTGATCATCAGCGACCACGATACGCTGGCGCCGAAAGAAGAGGGGGCAGAAGGCTGGTACGACAATCTTTTGCTGGTTTTGGTGGGGGAAGAAGTCTCTTTTGGCAACGAACACGTATTGGCTCTGAATATTAATAATCCTATTCCAAAAGATGAAAAGCCCGAAGCCGGTGTTCAGGCCATTCACAAACAGAAGGGCCTGAGTTTTATTGTCCATCCCCATGGAAAATATCATATTGGTATTTTTCGCAAGAATTACGAATGGAATCACTGGCATCTGGATCGCTGCGACGGGATCGAGGTGTGGTCGTACATGTTCGATTGGATTGCAAAGGTCAGCCTGTTGAAGTTGCCCTTTTATTTCCTGTTTCCACACAAGGCCATTACGGGCCCGTTCAGCGAAACTCTGTTAAGGTGGGATCAGATCGGCCGGCACCGCAGAATTGCCGGAATCGGCGGATTGGATGTACATGCCAGGGGGATTTGGCCTGTGGTTGTTTTCTCTTACAAACGCACGTTTCAGACCGTGCTGACGCATGTCATTCTGGAGCAGCCGTTCACCAAAACATTTGAGCGGGATTCTGCCCTTATTTACGATGCTCTCAGAGAAGGGCATGCCTATATTGCGTACGAAAAAATGGGGGACCCCCGGGGATTTAAATTTACACTGGAAGGCCCCATAAATTTCGCCATTATGGGAGATGAAGTGTTCTTTGATCCGGAAGATGTGCTAACGGTGGAACTTCCGCAAAAGGCACAGGTTCGCATTTTAAGAAATGGCAAGCCGGTTATGGTTGGTTTTTCGGATGGATTAACCTTCCAAATTCGTGAGGCAGGTGTCTACCGCGTAGATGCCTATCGCGAGGGGAAACCCTGGATACTCTCTAATCCAATTTATGTAAGAAGCGTGACTGAAGGAGAAGATGAAATAGAGATCGATGAAGCGTATTAGCATAAACACGGCTCGTTTGATCCTGCTGACAGGAATCTATTTTTTCTTTTCTCTGGCAGGAAATCTATTTTCTTTTCAGGATGCGACATTGAAGATCAATGTGGAAGGGGAAAAAAGCTTCAGTACCGTGCTGGATTGCCGGGTTGAAGGGAAATTGTATTATGTCCCTGTTCGAAAGTTGGCGGATGTTCTGGAAGCCCGGACCTATTATAACAATCTTGCCAAAAAAATTGTCCTGTATCTGGGGGATCACAAAATAAAGGTTACCGCCCTTAACCCATTTATTGTAATCGATTCTCAGGTGTATCAAATGCCTGTGGCCACCCTTTACGATGAAAGCGGCATCTGGGTGCCGGTACGATCGTTTGTTGCCTTGCTGGGGACTTACTATTCTCAAGAATTTCAATTCGATCCCAAAAACATTCAGCTCAATATTCTTCAGGAAACCCACAATATTGCCCGGATTCAGGTGGAAGAAAAGGTGAATGGGACCCTGATTCGCATTATGACCCTGAAGAAGTTTAATTCCTCCAGCATTGCCACCCGTATTTCACAAAAATGGCTTTATGTGGATATTTACGGGGGTACGGTGGATACCACACGGCTGCGGATGTCGCCCAAAACGGGTGTGGTCCGGCGGGTCATTCCCCTTCAATTTGAAGAATCGGCTCAGCTCTCATTTCAATTGACCCGACGCATTGAAAAAAAAGATGTGTCTCTGCAAATCGGGGATCGGGAAATACTGGTTTCCATTCGGACATCCAAAAAGATTCCCAAAAATATATTGTTGGATCTGGAAAACGAAAAGAAAAAGTGGAAAATCGACAAAATTATTATCGATCCGGGTCACGGCGGGAAGGATCCCGGTGCCATCGGGCGCGGTGGATTGAAGGAGAAGGATGTGGTTCTGGATATCGGATTGCGTCTCAGGAGGCTTCTCCGGAAGCGGATGCACGTAAAGGTGCTCATGACGCGGGACACGGATCGGTTTGTTGAGCTGCGCGAGCGGTCGGCCTTTGCCAACCGGCATGGAGGAAAATTATTTATCAGTATTCACGCCAATTCAAACCCCAGGCGTTCGGTGCGGGGATTTACCACCTATTGTCTGGGGCCTGCGCGTTCGGATGAGGACCGCGCCATTGCCAAGGAAGAAAACTCCGTGATTAAGTATGAAGATACCTGGGCCGGATACGGTGATTTAACCAACGAGAATTTTATTCTGCTTTCCATTGCCCAGAACTCCTTTAATCAGGAAAGCCAGAATTTGGCCGCGATGATCCAAAAAGCGGCCCGCAAGTATCTGCACACGCGGGACCGCGGTGTACGACAAGCAGGATATTTGGTTCTTGTGGGAACGACGATGCCCAAAATCCTGGTAGAAACCGGATTTATTTCGAATCGAAAAGAAGAAAGGCTGCTGCGTTCTGCGAGATACCGGCAAAAAGTGGCGGAAGCCATTTATGAGGGGGTGAAAAGTTTCCGCGAGAAAGAGGAAAAAATCGTCGAATCAGACAATTCGATGAGCCAGCTTTTTCCGGAAAACACGAAGTAGGATGATTCCTGCAAACAAAAATTTGCGGCTATTCCGCTTAACCCTGCCGGACATAGTGTTTAATGGAGTAAAGCCTCTGAATGAAATCTTTCCAACCCCTTTTCTTTTCTGCCATCCTTTTCTTCCCAGTGGTTCTCAGCGTTTCGTTTTCCACAAGAGTGCGTTCACGCTGAAAACCGCAGATCACATGGATCGAACGAATCTTATTCAATAAACGCACTTCGGGGAAATTCGTGGGAAAAACCCTTTTTGGAACAGATTCATCGCTGATTTTCTTCAAAAACAAAATTTCTGAATTTATTGCCGGGCATTATCTTTATTTTCTTTAAACAACTTAAAATAGTCCTTGCAAAAAATGCAAAAAGATTTTATATTTACTGGTTGTCAATCGTTTTTTTGTTACCGCTATTAAAAACTGCTTTTTAAATATGGTTTTGGAGGGCCAATGGGATATATTGAACCTGGGCCGTTATCGAGGGATGAAGAAAATCCCTTTGAATCTATGAAAAGACGCTTTGAAGTTGCTGCTCATTATTTGAGTCTGGAGTCCGGGATATACGATTATTTGATTGCCCCGGAGAAGCAGGTCATTATTACGGTTCCCATTCAAATGGACGACGGGACCATTCAGGTTTTCGAGGGCTACCGTGTGATTCACAGTACAGCACTGGGCCCTTCAAAAGGGGGCATTCGCTATGCGCCCGATGTTAATCTGGACGAAATAAAAGCCCTGGCGGCCTGGATGACGTGGAAATGCGCGGTCGTAAACATCCCGTTTGGTGGTGCGAAAGGGGGCATTAAATGCGACCCCAATGACCTTACACCGGTTCAACTTGAAAAAATCACCCGTCGTTACACAGCCAATTTGCTGGAAATATTTGGGCCGGAAAAAGATGTACCGGCTCCGGATGTGAATACGAATGCACAAATCATGGCCTGGATTATGGACACCTACTCCATGCATGCTCAGAAAACCCAGACCGCCGTTGTTACGGGCAAGCCCCTTTTCCTGGGAGGGAGCAGAGGGCGCCGGGAAGCGACCGGCCGCGGTGTGATGTTTGTGACAATGCGGGTTATGGAAAAGAAGGGAATTGATCCCCGGGGGTCCAAAGTCATCGTACAGGGTTTCGGAAATGTGGGGTCCGTGAGCGCCCGGCTTTTGCACGAACAGGGATGCCGTATTGTTGGAATTAGCGATGTTTCGGGTGGTTTTTACAATCCCAAAGGGATTGATATTGACGCAGCCATTACCTATTTGGAAACCCATAAAACGCTTCAGGGATTTGAAGGGGGGGATCGTTTGGATGGAATGGAGCTGCTGGAACAGGAGTGTGATATTTTGGTTCCTGCAGCCCGTGAAGATCAAATCACAAGCCGCAATGCGCACCGCATCAAAGCCAAAATCGTGGTCGAGGGTGCAAATGGTCCGACAACGGCAAAGGCCGATAAAATTCTGGAAGATCGCGGGGTTCTGGTTGTGCCCGATATTCTGGCCAATGCGGGCGGCGTAACCGTATCGTATTTTGAATGGGTTCAAAATAGAATGGGCTATTTTTGGTCAGAAGAAGATGTAAATTCCCGGCTCAAACGCATCATGGAAGAGAGCTTCGATGAGGTTTACAACAACGCCAATAAGCACAATGTTAGCCTTCGAATCGGTGCATATATTCTGGGTGTGGATCGTGTGGCAAAGGTTGTCCGGATGCGGGGCATTTACGCATAATCACTTTTAATGGGTTAAAAAGATAGAGTACGAAGGAGGCATTTAAACGAATGAAAAGAAAATTTTGGATACGCGTGATCATTATTTTTGTTGCAGTTGCGTGGTCTCTATGGCAGCTTTACCCCACTTATAAAGTTCACAACCTCAGTGCAAAAGAGGCTGAAAAATTAAGACTTTCCGGAAAACTGGATAAACTGCAATCAAAAACAATCAAATTGGGTCTTGATTTGCAGGGAGGAATGTACCTCGTCCTGGAAGTGGATTTGCAGCAGCTGCTGGTTAACCTGGCCAAGCACAAAGATGACACATTTTACAAAGTCATGAACGAGGTGAACAAGACCATAAATGAGAATCCCGACCTGGACTATTTTACCGTCTTGCAGCAAACATTTCGCAAACATAAACTGCGCCTTAATCAGTATTTTGGAAAGGTTACCCAAACGGATCAACAGGTTATTGCCGATCTTCAAAAACAGGCGGATGATGCTGTGGACCGGTCTCTCGAAATTCTCCGTAACCGGGTGGATCAATTCGGCGTATCTGAACCCAATATTCAGAAGCGCGGAAACCGGAGAATTGTAATTGAATTGCCCGGTATTCAGGATATTGATCGCGCAAAGCGGCTGATTGGTGAAACAGCTCTTTTGGAATTCAAGCTTCTAAAAGACCCCGATGTAACAACCGAGGTTTTGAAAAGAATCGATGAAAAACTGAAGGAACTCCAGGAGGCCAAAGGAAAGGCCGCCCTGCCTGAAAAGAAAAAAAGCAAGGCGTCCGTAAAAAAGAAAATGAAATCAACCGCTGCCGATACCAGTACTAAAAAGGTGATTACGCAAAAGGATATTTTTGGAGCAACGGAAGCGGCAAAGGATACATCTGCACAGAAAGATACCACCGGGTTGGAGGTGAACCAGGAACTTTTTAATGAGCATCCGTTCCTCTCGCTGTTAAGGGATTTCAGAAGTCACGGCGGAGAGATTGCCGTTCCTGAGAAAAATAAATATGCTGTTCAGAAAATTTTGAATATGCCGGAAATTAAAAAGATCATTCCGTCGGATGTGGAATTTGTTTGGGCCAGTAAGCCGATTCCTGTAGGGAATGAAAATTATTACGAACTCTATTTGTTGAACAAGGAACCCGAATTAACCGGAAAATATGTGGTGGATGCCGGGGTTCAGATTGGGAGTGGAAGCAGCTTTACATCGGCAGGCAAGCCCATTGTGACCCTAAAGATGAATTCGGAGGGGGCCAAGATATTTGCACACGTCACCGGGGCAAATATCAATCGGCGTTTGGCCATTGTTCTGGATAATCGTGTTTATTCGGCGCCGGTCATTCGAAGCAAAATTCCAAATGGGAATGCCATTATCGAAGGAATGGGA
The DNA here is from genome assembly GCA_013151735.1 of Calditrichota bacterium. NCBI lineage: Bacteria > Pseudomonadati > Calditrichota > Calditrichota bacterium. The sequence goes on from JAADHR010000055.1 coordinate 35,146, forward strand.
AATATGGATGAGGCAAAAGATCTGGCCATTGTGTTGCGGGCAGGGGCTTTGCCGGCTCCGGTTAAAATTATTGAGGAACGGACCGTGGGTCCCTCTCTGGGACAGGATTCCATCCGCCAGGGAACATTTTCGGCTATTCTGGGATTTGTCCTGGTAATCCTGTTCATGATTTTTTACTACCGCCTGTCCGGTTTTCTGGCCGATCTTGCACTTCTTTTGAACATGTTGTTTATTATGGCTATCCTGGCCGGCTTCCATTTTACACTTACCCTTCCGGGTATTGCGGGTATTATTCTAACCATTGGTATGGCTGTTGATGCAAATGTTCTGATTTTTGAGCGCATTCGCGAGGAATTGCGCGCCGGAAAAACCATTCGCGCGGCCATTGATTCCGGCTATGGACGGGCGTTTGTTACCATTCTGGATGCCAACCTGACTACATTATTTGCGGCTATTGTTCTTTACCAGTTTGGTACAGGCCCCATTCGGGGTTTTGCCTTAACCCTGTCAATTGGTATTCTCAGTAGTATGTTTACCGCGATTGTGGTTACCCGTGTTGTGTATGATTATATTACGGAGCATTTTACATTAAAAAAGCTGAGCATATAGATTTTAGATACAAAGGAGATTGAGGCAGATGCAGTTTTTTAAGAAACCGAATATTGATTTCATTGGGATTCGGAAATATGGGTACATGTTTTCAGGAACCATGATTTTAATTGCACTTGTTTTACTGATTGTTCAGGGACCGAATTACGGAATTGATTTCAAGGGTGGTGTTTCGATGCGGGTGAAATTCGACAGTTCGGTTACTGTAAGAATGGTTCGAAATTCGCTTTCAAAAATCGGCTATGGAAATGCCGAAATTAAGGAAACATCCATTCAAACCGCCAAGGGTACCGAAAAAGAAATGATTATTCAGGTGGAACTGACCAATAAACCGGATGAGATTGCATCCGCAGTTTCGGCTCAGCTTAAGAAGGATTTTCCCAAAGGGCTGGATATCCGGAGCATCGATACGGTTGGCCCTAAAATTGGGGGCGAACTGCGACGGGCCGCCATCTGGGCCGTGTTATTTGCCCTGCTTCTAATTCTGATTTACATTACGCTGCGTTTTGAATTTCGGTTTGCTGTGGGAGCCATTCTCCCGTTGTTTCACGATGTGCTCATCACGCTTGGGTTTTTTCTGATCTTCCGGCTGGAAATATCCCTGGATGTTGTGGCTGCTTTCCTGACGATTGTGGGTTATTCCCTAAATGATACGATCGTCGTTTTTGATCGTATTCGCGAGAATTTAAAAACCCGCCGCCGGGAAACGTTTACGCAAATCATTAATGAAAGCATCAATGAAACCCTGAGCCGGACCGTGATTACATCGTTCACAACATTTTTGGTGATTTTGGTTCTTTTCTTATTCGGCGGTGAAGTCATCCACAATTTTTCCTTTGCCATGTTGGTGGGCGTCGTCATTGGAACCTATTCATCCATTTTTGTTGCGGCACCGCTTTTGGTGGAATGGGAAAATTACGCGCCCCGGCACAAAAAGATTACCGAAGCACGTATCAAAAAGGCACATCGGGCGGCGAAACGGCGCTAAAACGAGCTGTTTTCTATTAAGGAGGATTGAATGGAATTTCGGGAAGAAGAAAACTACGGAATTGTCATTTTTCATTTAGATGGGAAAATGTTGGGTGGCGCTGATGCCAATCTCCTGAACGAACGCATCCACCAATTCCTGGATGAAGGCAAAACACGTTTTATTCTCGATATGGCGAACGTAAATGTGATGACCAGTTCCGGTTTGGGGGTGATTATCAGCGCCCTTACGGCTGTGCGGAATCAAATGGGGGATATTCGATTGGCCAATCTGCCCGAAAAAATTCAACATATTTTGAATATTACGAAGCTGGATCGCGTTTTTGAAATTTACGATACAGTAGAAAGTGCCCAAAACAGTTTTCAATAGGGCGATGGGATCAAGAACTGGCGCATGAGATTAGATTCAATCTAATGGAATACCGGTGGATTGAACATCCAGTATGACTCTGCTTACAAAAGCTCTTTTCCGTAAATTTTTCGGATTGATTTTGTAAGAATGACGTTCGTATTCGTCATAGCTTTTGGAACGCACGCATTTGTAAATGTTCACTATCAGTGCTTGCTTGTTTTATTTCTTCCTGAGAAATCGCCATATACTGTCAGGCATATTATAGAATCGGGCCGCACATGCGACCCGTTTTTTTTGATAGGAAAGGATTGATTCAATGTCGGTACAAATCATTGTAGGTGCTCAGTGGGGTGACGAGGGCAAGGGCAAGGTTGTGGATCTCTTAAGCGAAGGGGCCGATGCGGTAGCCCGTTACCAGGGAGGGGCCAATGCTGGGCATACCGTTGTCATTGGCGGAAAAACCTATATTTTTCACCTAATTCCTTCTGGCATATTGCATGATGGCGTCATCTGCATCATTGGGAATGGGGTGGTTTTTGATCCCGAGGCTTTCGAACGAGAATTGTCTCTCTTGAATGAGAATAACATTCCCTATTCGGGACGGTTGTTTTTAAGCGCCCATGCGCATGTGATTATGCCTTATCACAAATGGCTGGATGCCAATCGGGAAAAGCTTCAAAAATTCCGTATTGGAACAACCGGACGAGGCATTGGGCCCGCCTATGTGGATAAATACGATCGTTTGGGCATTCGCATTATCGATTTGTTTTCTCCACAGGTTCTTCGCGAAAAGATTGAAATGAATCTCTCCCTGAAAAAACCCTTCCTCGGAAATCAACAAATCAATAGAGACGCCATTTTTCGGGATTATTTAAAATACGGACAACGACTGGAACCCTTTGTAGAGGACACGTCTATTCTTTTGAACCGTCTGATTGCTGAAGGAAAAAATGTCTTATTGGAGGGGGCACAGGGCGCCATGTTGGATGTGGATTTCGGAACCTATCCCTTTGTTACGTCGTCGAATCCCATCAGCGGGGGGGCCTGCACGGGATTGGGCGTAGCCCCTACAAAAATTGACCGTGTGCTGGGCGTTGCCAAAGCCTACACCACCCGGGTTGGTGAGGGGCCCTTCCCAACGGAATTCAAGGATGCCATGGCGGATCAAATTCGCAATTTGGGTGGCGAATATGGAGCAACCACCGGGCGGCCTCGCCGGTGCGGCTGGCTGGATCTGGTGGCACTCAAATATGCCGTGCGGATTAACGGGATCGATCAGTTGGCCATCACGAAGCTGGATGTTCTGGATACCCTGGAAGAGTTAAAAATTTGCATTGCGTATGAATGCAATGGAAAAACGTATCAGGAATATCCTCTTTCGCCGGAGGTATTGAAAAACTGCAAACCGGTTTACGAAACGGTATCCGGCTGGAAAGCAGATACATCTCAGGCAAAATGTTTGGACGATTTTCCGAAAAATGCCAAAGCCTATTTGGATGCGATTTCAGCATTTGTGGGAGCAGGTATCCGGCTTGTTTCGGTAGGGGCGGGCCGCGACCAAACGGTACAGATCAATTCGGCCGGGTAGAATCGGGATAATCGCTTTTATAAGGGGGGAACGCACTGGGCGGTATTCGTGCCGAATTTTCACATAATTTTTGTTGACATCTGGTATTAAATTTTGTATATTTACTGTGCTTATTTTTGCGGGGGCCAGTAGCTCAGTCGGTAGAGCAGCGGCCTTTTAAGCCGTTGGTCGGAGGTTCGAATCCTCCCTGGCTCACAATTAAACTGCCCCCTCTCGGGGCTTTTTAAGTTTAAATGGCTCTTTCCGTGAAGGAAACATTGGTTCCGGGAAGAGAAGCGAAGGACCAAGCGCCCCTAGCTTGCATGGCAGAGCAATCCGCCTGAGGCGGATAGGTTCAAGGGGGGAAACAGAAGCGCCCATAGCTCAATTGGCAGAGCAACGGACTCTTAATCCGTAGGTTCAAGGTTCGATTCCTTGTGGGCGCACAAGGAAGAAGCGGAGGCTTCCCCCAAAAGGGAAGCCTTTTTCTGTTTTAGGAGGAAACAATGGACGAGGGATCCTATTGGGTGTACGTGTTGGAATTGGGTAATGGTCGGAGGTATGTGGGACAGACGAACAATCTGGAGCGGCGGTTGGCGGAGCATCGTTCAGGGCGGAGCCGGTTTACGCGGAAGTACGAGGTGGTGAGGGTGTTGTACCGTGAGGAATGCGGGAGTCGGTCAGAGGCCTTGAAGCGGGAGAAGTTTTTGAAGAGTGGAAAAGGTCGGGAGTGGTTAAAGGTTCGCTTGGCAGAGCAATCCGCCTGAGGCGGATAGGTTCAAGGTTCGATTCCTTGTGGGCGCACAAGGAAGAAGCGGAGGCTTCCCCCAAAAGGGAAGCCTCTTTCTGTTTTGGGAGGAAACAATGGACGAGGGATCCTATTGGGTGTACGTGTTGGAATTGGGTAATGGTCGGAGGTATGTGGGACAGACGAACGGATTAAAGAAATTGGATTACTGAAAAATAAAAATAAAATAAAAACTGCATTTTTTGCTTGACAAGTACCTAACAAATCTTTATAATAAGATAACGAATTTCCTCTTCTATCAGGGTTTGGGTTAATTTTCCTCCGATTTCAACATTTACGTCTACAACAGTGTATTTTTTCAATTTTTTAAATAGAATTCCATCGTTTGTCTTCTTTAGAAACGATAAAGGCACACCCAGAGAAATCTGGGGCCGCAAAGCCACGGATCCAACTCAAGCGACCGAGGCGGCATTCGGAATGGGGAAGATGGGGATGATTAGGCGCGGATAGATTCCAGGACGCCATCTGAAAAGAACTTGACAGGACAGCCGGGTTACCGAAATCCAATTGGTGGAGTGTAGGTAACCCGGCTTTTTTGTTTGGATTCACGCTATTATTGGAAAAATAGATGAAAAAACGAAAAACGAAATTTTTTGCAGAAGTTCTTTTTTTACTATTTTGGATTATTCAAATCAAATTAGCTGCCGCCAATACGTTAACGATAGCAGTTGGGAAACAGGGGGGCTATTATGAATTAGTAGGAGAGGCAATTCAAAAAATTATGCAGCGGGGAGAAAATCCTTTTAAAATCAGTTTGGTTTTTACGCAAGGAAGTCAGGAGAATCTCCGATTTTTGGAAGAAAGAAAAGTTGATCTGGCACTATGCGAAAGTAACCTGATTGAGTCGGAAACAAAGAAATTCGGGCGGCATATTTTTTCGGGGGTGTTGGCTATTGGTCAAGAGCCGATACAAATTGTGGTCAATAAAGAACGAAATATATCCGGGATAGAAGGATTGGCTGGCAGACATGTGGCTATAGGAGAACGGCATGGCGCGGCAAGTTTTATTGGTAAAGAGCTGTTTAACTTATTGGAAATAAAAGATGTTGTTCTGGATACAACAATTAATGGAATGGATAAAGCATTCGCCTTAAAAAACGGAAAAGTAG